>CALCQV010000102.1 GCA_937894795.1 uncultured Bacteroidales bacterium | reverse complement strand
GCCCTTGATTTTATTCAATGAATCTATGGGCATCAGGCGCGGTGTTATATCCGGTGAGGGTATTTGGAAATGGAGGATGTACGATTATATCAAAAACAATACTCATGATAATTTTGATGATCTGGTACGAAAGATGATTCAATATTTGACCATCCAAACTGATAGAAACAAATTCAGAGTTGAGTGGAAGAATTTTTACGCTGAAAACGAGAATATTGAATTTGGGGCAATGCTATTTAATGATAGTTATGAGCCTGTTACAGAACCTGACGTCACTATGGAAATTATTAATGAGGAGAACAAAAAATTTGACTATCAATTTTCTTCGTCAGATCAGAGATACTCGCTAAAATTAGGTTACTTTCAGCCCGGGGTGTATACTTTCAAAGCAAAAGCTGTCTTTGCCGGAAATTCTTATTCTAAAAGTGGTAATTTTATAGTAACCGATATAAAGTTGGAAGATGTTAATCTTGTCGCCAATCATAAACTTCTCAATAGGATGGCTTCAGAATCAAGTGGTAAATCATTTTACCCATCTAATATGCTGCAATTGGCGGAGCAAATCAAAATGCGTAATGATATTAAGCCTGTTGTATACTCAAATAAGAGCTATTTGGAGTTGATTGACTATTATCCTTTGATGATATTGTTATTCTTGATTCTTGGTGCCGAGTGGTTTATCAGGAAGTACCTTGGTGGATATTAATAAGTATGTTTTTCTATTTTTCAAAAATATTAGGTTATCTGCTGAATCCATTTGCTTGGGTATTTATTTTATTGGTGATAGCCCTTTTATATAGAAATCCCCGAAGGAAAAAGAAGATACTTACAATTTCGTTCATCGTCCTTTTTCTTTTCTCAAATCCCTTTTTAGCTGATGAAATAATTAGAATTTGGGAAATTCCAATACAGCAGGCCCCTGTTAAGAAATACTCAGCAGGAGTGTTATTGTGTGGAGATATTGCTACCTATGATAAACCATCTGACAGGATTATTTTTCGTTCAGGTGCTGACAGACTGCTTCAGGTTATTGAGCTCTACGAAAGAGGAATAATCAAGAAAATAATTGTAAGTGGGGGATCCGGTCACTTAATATATAAAGATAGAACGGAAGCATCCTTTATTAAAAAGTACCTGACTAATATTGGAATTACCCCAGATGATATAATTTTTGAAAGTAGTTCCAGAAATACCATTGAAAATGCACGGTATACATCTAAACTCCTAAAAGTTAATAGTATTAATGATACAATTGTGCTAATAACTTCCTCAATGCACATGAGGAGGGCTTCTGCCACTTTTAAAAAGCAAGGTATACTGATAAAGGAGTATCCTACTTCAAAAATTGTAGGTTCCCGATTATATAATTTTGAACATTTGTTAATTCCTTCTGATATAGCTTTCCAAAAGTGGAAATTGGTTATTCATGAGATAATAGGCTATGTTTCTTATAAAGTAATGGGTTATTGTTAGTGGCATTTCCAGCATGAATAATATGCAATTGGAATTCTTAATAGTTTGAATTCCAGCTCCGAAGCAGTATCAACGTTATAAATTTTCAAAGATGTATTTGACATTTGTGCTAGAAAATCTGTTTGCAATTCTTATTGCATTGGTAATTATTAATTTCATTGTAAATGAGGTCCTGAAGTTTCTCAATAATAAGTGGAGAGGCAGAAAGATACCCGATGTTCTTAACGAAGTTTATTCAACTGATAGATATATTACATACGTTAACTATAAAAGAGAGACTTACCGGCTATCAGTTATAACAGCAACTATAAATTTGGTTGTGATATTAGCCATGCTTATTTTCGGCTTTTCGTTCCTGGATAATTGGTTAAGATTATTTGTTGACAAAGAGATATTTATAAGCATATTGTTTATATGCGTTATTGGAATTGCAATGGATATTATCTCACTCCCTTTTGATTTGTATGAGACTTTTGTAATTGAGCAGAAGTACGGATTTAATAGAACCACACTGAAGACATTCATACTTGACAAGCTACGCGTATATATGCTTGCTTCTATAGTGGGACTCCCTGTTTTATATTTAATAATCTGGCTTTATGGAAAATTTGGAGCTGATTTTTGGTGGCTTGCCTGGCTTGTTATCACGATCTTTTCAATTTTAATGAGCCTGCTCTATTCGAATCTTATTGTCCCGATTTTCAATAAGCAAACACCTCTGGATGAGGGAGAGCTGCGCGATAAAATCAACACACTTTCCATGGAAACAGATTTTAAGCTTGATAATATATACATGATTGACGCCTCAAAAAGATCAACAAAGTCAAATGCATATTTTACAGGATTGGGTTCGAAAAAAAGGATTGTACTATACGACACATTACTTAAGACAATATCACAAGATGAGATATTGTCAATTTTGGCCCACGAGATTGGGCATTATAAGAAGAAACACACTTTTAAGGGACTGATCACTTCCATAATACAAACAGGATTATTATTATTCCTGTTTTCAATAATTGTTGAAAGCCCGGCCATTTATGAATCACTCAATGTGAAACCAGGCTTTCATATTGGATTGATTATATTTATGATACTATACAGCCCTATTTCCTTTATACTGTCCATTTTATTTAACTATTTCTCCAGGAAACATGAGTTTGAAGCAGATGGTTTTGCTGTTGAGCACTCCTATGGCAGTGCGCTCATCAAAGCACTAAAATCTTTAACATCAAATAATTTATCTGATTTGAATCCTTATCCTTTGTTCATAAAGGTTTATTATTCTCACCCATCCTTATTGCAAAGGATAAATAACATAAGCAAGAAGATGGTTGATAAGGCTAATCTGGAGAAACAGATATTATAAAGGAAAGGTTACGATGATAAGGAACTCAATTTCTGGATAAGAGCTGAAACTAGTTATTATTCGTTTTGAATCTCGATCGGAACATATTGCCTGTTATAAATGCAAGTGTTTCAACTGAATTTATTTGTCGGGCCAGGTTATAATCTCTGGTTGCGGCTATGTTATTTCCCTTCTTCTGATTACAAAGTGCCCGGTATAAATATGCATCAAGATAATCGCTATTCAAGTCAATACACACGTTAAAATCAATTATTGCACCATTATAATCTTTAAGCATGAACTTATTATATCCTCTGTGAAAGTAGGCTGCAATGTAGGTGCTATTTGAATTTAATGCTAAATCACAGTAGGCAATGGATTTCTTGTACTCCTTTTTCTGAGTTGCGACTAAGGCGGCTTTAAGGTAATCAGTTGCTTTTTGGTTAAGGGCAAAACCTGAAAATACAACGAAAAACAATAAAGGGAATAGTGCTTTTTTCATACCAAATGATTTGATCAATAGATGCTGACAGGCTTTTGTTATTTTCTTCTAATCAACAATCTATTGTATAATGGGTTTATTAAGATACTATGATTATTGACGTTTTAATTTCAATAAAGTTACAATCAACACAAATGGGTTCGTAATTTCAATGTAACTTGCGCCTTGCTTTTTTCAGCGTTAAAATTAACTAATGTAATTGAAAATCAATATATAAGTGAGTAGTTTTTCTAATAATTATAGCAGTAATGGCAATAATTCTTTTCTAAAGTCACTATTTAAAAAGATAGGTCAATTCTTTAGGCACTTTATTTTTCTTCCATCTTATGCTACAAGATGGTGGCAAAAAGCTTTATTCAGAATAGCACAATTTATACTGGCAATAGTGCTGATCATCATTGCAATAGACCTGAACTTTCTTTGGCTCTTTGGGCAATCTCCTGATATAATGGATCTTAGGGAGCCTGATATAAGTATAGCATCAGAGTTGTACGCTTCAGATAGCTCGCTGATAGGCCGATATTATATAGAAAACCGTAGTCCTATAGAATACAAAGATCTTTCTCCCGTATTAATTAACACTTTATTGGCTGCAGAGGATATACGATTTTTCAAACATAATGGTATCGACACAAAGGCAACTATAGCAGCAGTTGTGAGTACTATACAGGGTGAAAAAAGAGGCGGCAGTACAATAACTCAACAGTTGGTTAAAAATCTTTATAAGACCCGGCATAAAAATAAAAAAGGCCTTCTTGGTAAGATTAAAGGCATCAGCATTCTTATAGATAAATCCAAGGAATGGATAAATGCCATAAAACTGGAATTCTTTTACTCTAAAGAAGAGATTCTATCCATGTATTTGAATACAGTGGATTTTGGTAGCCATTCCTTTGGAATTAAAGCGGCTTCCAGAACATTCTTTAATAAACTGCCATCTGAACTAAAAGTAGAAGAAGCTTCTCTGATAATTGGCTTGCTCAAGGCTCCAACATACTACAGCCCAATTTCAAATAAAGAAAATGCTCTGCGCCGCAGGAATAGCATTATTGCTCAAATGAGCAAGTATGGCTTTTTAACAAAAACGGCAGCTGATTCGATTCAAAAGATCCCTATTAAATTAAATTTCAGACAGCCTTTGCCGGAAGCTGCAGATGCAACTTATTTTAAGGATGCTGTCGCCAGAGATCTGCAGGAGTGGAGTAAAGAAACCGGCTATAATATCTTTACTGATGGATTGAAAATTTATACAACTATTGATCCTAAGATGCAGGAATATGCGGAACAAGCAGTTGCAACCCACATGAAGAGACTGCAAAAGAGGTTTTTTGAGCATTGGAGAGGTGAAAATCCATGGATTGACAGTAAGGGTAATGAAATAGTTGGTTTCATTGATGACCTGGTTCATGAAACCGGCACATATAAAGTACTTAAGGAGAGATATAAGGACAATGCAGATTCAATAGATTACTATTTGAATCTACCACATAAAATGTCAGTTTTCACCTGGGAAGGAGCCACTGATACTACATTAAGTGTTATTGATTCAATTAAATACTACAGACATCTTTTGAATACCGGTTTTGTAAGCATTGATCCACATAATAGCTTTGTCAAAGCGTGGGTTGGCGGAATTGATTACAGGTATTTTAAGTACGACCATGTTAATCAGGCTAAAAGACAACCCGGCTCTTTATTCAAAGCATTTGTTTATGCTGCAGCCTTTGAGCAAGGACTTGGACCATGTGACCATCGTACGGATTCGCCGGTGACGATTGATTATACTGAAAGAGGGGAGAAGAAAACATGGTCACCCCACAATGCGAATTGGGAATTTACATGGAATAATATTTCACTTAAGAATGCCTTTGCCCGTTCTATTAACTCCATAGCGGTACAGCTGACTAAAGAAATTGGATGGAATAAGGTTATTGAAATGGCGCATAGGATGGGTATTGAATCAGAACTTCAAAATGTTCCTTCTGTTGGTCTTGGCTCAAGTGATGTGAATCTTCTGGAGCTTGTTAATGCATATTGTGTCTTTCTAAATAATGGATTGCTGAATAAGCCGGTATTAGTTACGAAAATAACGGATAGCGAAGGTAAGATACTCTTTGAGTATAAAGCACAACAAAAAAGAGTGTTGGATGAAGAAACAGCTTTCCTGATGAGCATTATGCTAAGAGCCGGATTAACGGAATATGGAGGGACTACACAAGGATTATGGGAGTTTGATATCTTTAATTACGACACAGAGTTTGGCGGAAAAACAGGAACTTCTTCTAATTTCTCTGATGGCTGGTTCATTGGGGTCACCCCGAATTTAGTATCGGGAGTTTGGGTAGGGGGTGAACATAGAAATATCAGATTCAGAACATCACAATTAGGTGAAGGATTGCGCACTGCACTGCCGACTTATGGTATCTATATGGAAAAAGTGTTACATGATGAATCACTCAAACATTATAGAGGAAAATTTGAAAAACCTAAAATGAAAATCACAAAGCCTTATACCTGCGTTTCTCCCGTATATAATAGTGATACCACAATAAATGAGAACAATATTTCAGTTGATACAATTGCAACGGACTTATAATGAGTAGTTTATACAAATTATTTACCAATGGCAAAATAAACGTGGTCACTGTAACTTTTATCTCCTACTATTAATACGAAAAAAATAAGCCGGTTTACTCAAACTTTATCAGCTTATAAATGTTTTCACGGCATAAGAATTCAAATGCTTTTGTACTTTTATCCCGAAATTCGACAAATCGAATAACACTTAGTGATCTTATAACAATTTAAAAAGAAATCAATGAATATTTCGCAAAACAAAGTAGTGTCATTGACCTACGAACTCAGACTTGGTAATAAAATGGGTGAGACTGTCGATATGGCTGACAATTCTGCACCACTCGTTTTTATATATGGCACAGGGAGTATGCTTCCAAAGTTTGAATCAAATTTAGAGAATCTTAAGGTTAATGACACCTTTGAATTCACATTGGCTCCTGAAGATGCTTATGGAGATTTGATTAGTGAAGCTATAGTTGACTTACCTCTTGAAATCTTTAAAATAGATGGGAAGTTGGATTATGATATGTTAGTGGTTGGCAATTCTATTCCTATGCAGGATAATGAAGGCCACCCATTGGAAGGTAAAATAGTAGAAGTTAACAGTGAGAATGTTAAGATGGATTTTAATCACCCACTTGCAGGTAAAACACTCCATTTTACCGGTCAGATTATCGATATGCGTGAAGCAACACCGGAAGAATTAAGCCATGGCCATGTCCACGGACCTCATGGACATCATCACTAAAATGTGAAATAGAAATGGACGGCTGATATTCAACCGTCCATTTTTGTTATTTCAAGTTAGTTCAATATGATTGGGCTAATCTGATATTGTAATATTTCTTATCCTAGTAGAAAAACTGCAGGTTTTTTCTCCAGAGTGAATTTAAATCTCCGCCATTCTTTTATTGATTTGGTCAATATGATCTCATCAGGCATTGTGATATTGATAGCAATGCATAATAATGTGCTCTCATTGCAAACTTCCAGGATAGAGTCGAACATTGACTGATTACGATAAGGAGTTTCGATAAATATTTGGGTTATTGATAGTTTAAGCACCAATCTTTCAAGTTCTTTTAACTTTTGTTTCCTCTCAAATAGTTTAACAGGTAAGTATCCATTAAAGGTGAATTGTTGACCATTTAATCCTGAAGCCATTAGAGCAAGTATGATAGATGATGGACCAGTTAATGGAATTACTTTAATCCCGGCTTGATGTGCAATATTCACCAATGAGGCCCCCGGATCAGCTATTGCCGGACATCCGGCTTCAGATAATAATCCAACCGATTTACCATCACCGGTATTCTGCAGAATCTCTGTCAATTCCTCTGATTGCGTATGTTCATTAAGCAAGAAGAAATTGACTTCCTCAAAATCTTTAGTGTATCCAATTTTTCGAAGGAAGCGACGGGCTGTTCTGAGTTCTTCAACCACAAATGTGTCTAATTTCATTATAATCAAGCGATTATAATCAGGAAGTACCTGATTAATATCACCATCGCCTAAAGGTGTTGGTATCAAATAGAGAGCCCCTTTGTGTATATTCATCTAGATATAAATTCAAATATTGAGAATCCGGTTCTTATTTAAAAAGGTAAACTATTAAGGTCTACATTTCCACCTGAAATTATGATCCCTACCTTTTTTCCTGCAAATATCTCCTTATTTTTTAAAACAGCTGCAAGTGGAACCGCTGATGAAGGTTCAACAATTATCTTCATTCGCTCCCAAATGAGACGCATAGCTTTAACTATTTCACTGTCATCTACTATTAGTATAGTGTGTACGTATTTTAAAATAATTTCAAAAGTAATTGATCCTAAGGATGTTAATAGTCCATCAGCAATAGTATTTGGCGAAACGGATGGGTGAAAGCTCTTTGTATAGAAGGAGCGGAATGCATCATCAGCACCAGTCGGTTCACCTGCAATCACATTGATATCTGTTCCATAATAATGTGATGATAATGCAGTCCCACTTAGCAATCCACCACCTCCAACAGGAGCCATCATTATTTGAAGTCCATCTATCTGACCAACTAGTTCTTTACATGCGGTTGCCTGACCTGCAATGACACGTTCATCATTGTAAGGATGAATTTCTATAGCATTGGTTTTAGCTATTATCTTAGCAAGAGTTTCTTCACGGGCTTTAAGAGTTGGTTCACAATAAGTTATAATGCCACCATAATTTTGAACTGCTTTTATTTTTACTTTATTCGCATTTGAAGGCATTACGATATAGGCTTTCGTATTCCGCAGTGCGGCTGCAAATGAAAGTGCTGCTGCATGATTACCGGAAGAATGGGTAGCAACACCATTGGCAAGCTCCTTTTCATCCAGACTGAAGACTGCATTTATAGCACCTCTCGCCTTAAAAACACCTGCTTTCTGGAAATTCTCACATTTGAAAAATAGATTACATCCCGCTATTTCATCAATAGAAGAACTTTTTAAAACCGGGGTAAAATGCAAGTAAGGTTTAATACGAGTGGAGGCATTATTTATCTCTATTATGCCCGGAATTTGTACTTTTTCCATAAGTTATTTTGATAATTCCCGGAAATTGTGTCATGCAAAATCAACCCTTCCCAAAATCCAGATAAACTTAAACTTTATTTAATATTCTGATGCATGATAGTGTTAAAATCCTTTTATTATCCAGTGCTTTCAATCCAATAAAGCATGTGACAGATGCGCTATGTATCAGACAATAAATGCAAAACAATACCTGAATTGATTCAGGTTAAAGGAGTCCGATGCCCAATTAACTCAATTGACCATTCAATAGAGTCCTATACACTGATATAAGACTCTGTTAAAAGTACTTTATTCACCGTTAAATAAAATGAAGTTGTTTTACCAGATCCCAATTAATGGTTAATGTGGTTAGTATTTACCTTCAATTTAAATTCAAATTTTAATCTTCTTTTCAATCTCTTCAGCACAAACCCTGAACTCCTTATCGGTTTCTATAAGATTAGAGACAGTACGGCAAGCGTGAAGTACGGTAGCATGATCCTTGTTACCACATTGCATACCAATTGTCGCGAGTGAAGACTTTGTATGTTTCTTTGAAAAGAACATGGCAAGCTGCCTTGCCTGAACAATCTCTCGTTTTCTTGTCTTGGAATTAAGATTATCAACTTGAATATTAAAGAAATCACAGACAACTTTCTGGATATAATCGATTGACACTTCTCGCAATGAGTTTTTAACATACTTGTCAATCATCTGGCGGGCCAAATCAATTGTAATGGCTTTTTTGTTGAGGGAAGACTGAGCCATTAAAGAAGTTAAGGCACCTTCAAGTTCTCTGACGTTTGTGGTTATGCTATAGGCAACATATTCAATAACATCTTTAGGCATTTCAATGCCATCTTTATAAAGCCTCTTTTTAAGGATCGCGATTCGGGTATTTAAATCAGGTAATTGAAGATCAGCAGCCAGTCCCCATTTAAATCTTGAAAGCAAGCGAGGTTCCATTCCCTTTAATTCAACAGGTGGTTTATCGCAAGTAATCACTAGCTGATTCCCATTTTGATGCAGGTGATTGAAAATGTGAAAAAATACATCCTGAGTCTTCTCTTTTGTAGACAGGAATTGAATATCATCAATAAGAAGAACGTCTATCATCTGGTAAAAGTGAACGAAATCGTTCTGATTCTTATTGATATTTGCCTGAACAAACTGTTGTATAAACTGCTCAGCAGTTACATAAAGGACTGTTTTATCAGGAAAATTTGATTTCACTTGAATGCCAATGGCATGTGCAAGATGAGTCTTTCCTAAACCATTTGCGCTATAAAGGAAAAGGGGATTGAAAGCTGTTTTTCCCGGATTTGTTGCGACAGCATATCCGGCAGATCTTGCAAGTCTGTTACAATCACCTTCAATGAAATTCTCAAATGAATAAGCTTCATTTAATTGAGAGTGAACTTGTATCTTTCTTAATCCAGGGATAACAAAGGGATTTGGGATTTCTTTAGCTGAACCCCTGTTAATATCTATTGGCATTTGAACAGATGGGTTAGATAGAGAGTTTCTATTACTGGTTGGTACATTTATAGTATAAGGACCTTGATCATTAATGGCATTCTCCATAATAATACTATATTCCAGTCTTCCAGTTGGCCCCAATTCATGTTTTATAGTTTTTTTAAGTAGTGGAATGTAGTGTTCTTCAAGCCATTCATAGAAAAAATGACTTGGCACCTGGATAGTAAGAACATTGTCTTGAAGTTTGACCGGTTTGATAGGTGAAAACCATGTTTTATAACTTTGGTAATTAATATTGTCCTTGATAATCTTCAGACAATTCTCCCAAACTTCTTGATGAACTTCTCTCATTCTAAAATTTAAAATAAACGGTAATTAAAGGTTGCAAAAACTAAATCTATTCAAAAACTAATTAACATTATATTGTCAATAAGTAATCAGGTTTCGACTGTGGTTTTTCTTTTCAACAAAATTCTCTTAAAAAAAGTGAAAAAAAAAATGAATTATCTATTGCGCAATCAAAAAAAAATCAGTATTGCTAAAAGAGCTTTGTTACCCATATTCTTTGATTATCAGAAATTATTCCGTACCAATATATATTACCTCAAATCGATATAAAGACCTGTTCTTCGATATTACTTTTTCGGCATCATTCCTTCTGACCCTGTAAATAATGTATGAAGTCGTGTCAAATTTGGTCTCAACTATCTGAAGTCCAAATTCTTTTACGAGTTTCATGCTTTCATTTATCATTTCATAGGGAAAAATGAGTTTATAGAGCTCATTTATTGTATTTTCAATTATCGAAGAATTCTGTAATGCATCTTTGGCCGCTGATTTATATGCATTGATTAATCCGCTAACACCGAGTTTTATTCCTCCAAAATATCTTACAACGATTAATAGTGTATTGGTTAAATCAAACGATTGTAGTTGACCATAAATAGGTTTACCTGCTGTCCCCGATGGTTCACCATCGTCATTCAATCGCCATGCTGATTTATCGTATCCTAAAATATAGGCGAAGCAGTGGTGTCTGGCATCATAATACTCCTTTTTATTCTCTTCAAGCAATAATTTTACTTCTGATTCTGTTTTAACTGGGTAGGCGAAAGAAATAAACTTGCTTCCTTTCTCCTTATATATGCCCTGAGCAGGCGACTTAATTGTTTTATACGTGTCGTCAAATAACATTATAATAACTTGTTAGCTTATTCTTAGCCGATTTTAAGCTGCTTAGCAATTGTTTTCAAACTTAAGATATTTTCCGGAATAATCTAAATAATGTAGGATTCTCTTTGACTTGTTCATTAAAATGCGACTTAAGCCATAATTAATACACTTAGAGCCATACAATTGGGGTTAAAGTATATATCCCTAAGAGTGAGAAGTATTTTCATACATTTGCAGCCTAAAATATTTTTATGTTCCAAAGCTATCAAGGCGAATTTGCTGCTCTTACAACTGCTATTTTTTGGACAATTACTGCACTTGCTTTTGAATCAGCCGGCAAGAAAGTTGGCTCCCTGTCAGTTAATATTATCAGATTAACGCTGGCCTTTTTTTATTTGGGCATATTTAGTTTGATTACAAAAGGCATTTTTTTTCCTGAAGGCGCCAGCGCTCATAATTGGATTTGGTTATCCATATCAGGTTTGATAGGATTTGTTTTGGGTGATCTATTCTTGTTTCAGGCTTACGTGGTAATTGGAGCCCGGATCTCTATGCTTATTATGTCATTGGCGCCTCCAATAGCTGCTATTGCAGGTTGGCTACTAATGGATGAAACAATGAGTGCTAAAAGTATCATGGGAATGGCACTGACGTTTATTGGTATAAGTATAGCTATTCTTGCCAGGAAATCTAAGGATAATGATGAATTAAAGCCAAAATCTTCATTGCATTTCAAATATCCGTTAAAGGGTATTCTATTAGCCATAGGAGGCGCTGCCGGACAGGGATTGGGCCTTGTATTAAGTAGTTATGGTATTCAAGATTATGATCCTTTTGCAGCAACGCAGATAAGGGTAATTACCGGAATTATCGGATTTATTATTGTAATCACTTACACCGGATTCTGGCCACGCGTAAAAAGTGCTGTTCTGAATATCTCAGCAATGAAAAGAATAAGTGTCGGGGCTTTCTTTGGCCCATTTTTAGGAGTCTCTTTCTCTTTACTTGCAGTGAAATATACAACTTCAGGTGTTGCTTCTACAATCATTTCTATCGTTCCGGTGCTAATTATTGTTCCTTCTGTCTTGTTCATGAAGGATAAAATAACATGGATTGAAATACTTGGTGCTATAATTGCAGTTGGAGGAGTATCCTTGTTTTTTATTTAGACCTGCTCGTTTATCCAGGCCTTACGCAATTCTTCAGAGATTCGATTAAATTCACCTTCTTCAAGTAATAATTTTGAATCAAGTGTAATCAATTGATTTTCATTGAGTCTTTGATACCATTCGATTCCTGCAGGTAGATCATTCATTTTACGGGGAATTAAATGCAAATGAAGATGCTCAACACTTTGACCAGCATTTATGCCTTGCTGAAGTGAAATGTCAAATTCATTGGTTTTAAAGTAAGTATTCAGAAACTTCATTGTCTTTCTGGCAAACTTAAACAACTCAATGTATTCATTCTCAGGCATACTTATAACATCTGTTACATGTTTATAGGGTATGATTAAGCTATGACCGGGTGTTACCGGAGCATGACTATATAATGCGTAATAACCCGATTCATCTGCAAAAGATTTCTTTATGACATTTGGATTACAGAAAGGACATTCGTTTTTCATATTGGTTAATGTTGGAGAATGTTTTAAGAAGTGTTTGTTGTTACTATTATTTAATGAATTTTGCATACAGGGGCATAATTCTTAAAATATCATGAGTAATTGGCGTATTGCTCGGCTTTTCAATTTTGTAATTGGTGCATTGAATCAAATTCTTATTCTTGAATTCCATTAGCTTTCCATTGCCATCTAAACCAAAGAATAGAACCTCTTTTATCCCTGATTTTATTATTATTTCTTCAAATTCTTTACATTCTATGAATAGTCGGCCAAGAGAGTATATATCACGATAATGAAGAGGGACTAATTTGCATAATTGTTCCAATAGATTGCTGTTGTAACCTGCAAATAATTCTATAAAGGATGTAAAATTATTCGAAAAACCTATTACAATGCAACTGTGATCTTCTATCAGGAAAGCTGATTCATTAAGCTTTTTAAGATTTATTTTTCTATAGTCTTCACTGATATTCTCCGGTAGTGAGTCAAATGTCCAATGAATAGGTCGTTCGTGTTTAATAAGTTGTAGAATTGAACTCAGGTTGATCATTTCTGTGCTATCTACATGTGGGTAATGCAGATTCCCCGTAATATCTATATCTAATTCTTCTTTGCTAGTCTGGGCTAAATGCAAAAGTCTTATTAAATCAGTGGCTTCTGTAGCAGTGCATCCTGAATCAATAAACCATTGGAACATAATTTCATCAGAACTGGAATGGTCTTGAAGATAAAAATAAATTACAACCATTTGCTGATCAACACCCATTCTACTAAGGAGTTCAAGATGGTCATTCTGAACCAATGGAAGTAACCAGGGCGCTTTTTTAATATTTGGAAGGTCATTAGTTGAGAATAAGGGATTCGTGTATTTTGAACTTTCTTTATTTACTAGTTGTAAATAATAATTATTCAGATAGTTATCAACTGAAATCCCGAGTCCCAATGATTTAAGCTTTGAATTGTCCATATAGCACCTCTTCTTATTACTCAATCAATAGCCGTTTGAATAGTTTAAGTTTATAGGCAAAGAAAGTTTATTTTTGTTGCAATTCAAATTTAATTACAACAGAATGACTTATGGCCAACTAGCTTCAAAAATTATTGGTGAACTTAGCCCTATATATGGCGATAGAGAAGCCCGTGCAATTCAGCTATTTCTCTTTGAAAGTCAAATAAAGTTGACAAGTGCAAAATGGTTGCTGCAACTTAATGAAGAGGCAACAACTGATTTTGAGAAGAAGATGATGGCTTTTGTTCCCTTATTGAAGCAACTGAATCCGGTTCAATATTTGGTTGGGAGAGTATCTTTTTGTGACCTTGAATTTGAGGTAAATCCAGAGGTTTTGATTCCGCGTCCTGAAACTGAATTGCTTATACAGCTGATTGTAAAGGAATTAAGTCCTTCCAAAGGATATAGAATAATGGACGTAGGAACAGGAAGTGGTGCAATAGCAATTTCACTGGCATATTTATTGAAAAATTCCTCTGTGTCAGCTATTGATATTTCCACTGCTGCATTAGAAATTGCTACCCGTAACGCGAATCTCAATAAAGTAAAGGTGGATTTTTCACTCATAGATATCTTGAAGTACAATATAGGTGAAAATTATTCAAAGAGAACCAATGATCAGGGAGTTAACAATAAATTTGATATAATTGTAAGCAATCCTCCATATATCAAAGAGTCGGAGAAAGTATTGATGAAAGGGAATGTTATTAATTATGAACCACATCTTGCTCTCTTTGTTCCTGATGAAGATCCATTGATATTTTATCGGTCCATAATAAATTATTCATTAGAATCTCTAAATGAAGATGGTACTCTATGGTTTGAAATAAATGAGAATGAGGGAAATAAATTAGTCAGGCTACTGAATGAAAAAGGTTATTCAAAAGTTATGACTTTTCAAGATTTTAATGATAAACCAAGGTACATGAAGGCTAAAAAATAATCTTTTAAATTGTCAACTGTGCTTTTGAATTTTGCACTTTTGCAAACCAATGTATCTTTAATTTTGTTTAAGAGGCGTATAATCAAATACTAAGGATGAAAAAAATCATTACCATTATAATTTCTGTACTGTTAACTACCACTTTGTTTGCTCAAATAAGAAGTGAGTCTTATAAAATTAAATTTACAGACAAAGGCGAATCAATAAGTAAATTATCTTCCCCTCAACATTATTTATCTGAGAGGTCATTGGAAAGAAGACTGATGCAACAGATTCCTTTAGATGAATCCGACTTACCTGTAAATGAGAATTACTTGATTAAACTTAGGGGGTTAGGGGCTAAGGTTTATTATACATCTAAATGGTTGAATGTCGCACTAGTTCATTTGAATCAAAATCAAGCTGGTAAGATTAGCCAACTCCCATTTGTTAAGTCAATTCAGAGAATAAATGCCTTTGATTCAAAATTAGACTATGCAGAAGACAAGGATTATTCAAAAGAAGAGAAGCTACAGAAAATAGACATAAGTAAGCTTCCTACGAAAAAATCAACAATAGTGGGATTAGATTACGGACCCTCTGCTAATCAAGCACAAATGTTGAAAATCGATCAGCTGCATAATCAGGGTTATACCGGCAATGGTATTGTTATTGCGGTTATTGATGCCGGCTTCAATAGTGTTGATCAAATGGCCGTATTTGATAGCCTGCGAGCTCAAAATAAAATATTGGGTACCAGAGATTTTGTTCAACCTGGTAACAATGTTTATGGAACCAATATGAGCACTCATGGGACAAGTGTATTATCAACGATGGGTGGAAACCTGCCGGGGCAGATTATAGGTACTGCACCTCATGCTTCTTATTATTTATTCCGATCAGAGGATGTGACTGCTGAATATTTAATGGAAGAGTATTATTGGGTTCAGGCAGCTGAATATGCTGATTCATTAGGAGTTGACATACTCAGTACATCATTGGGATATACAGTATTTAATGATGATCCAACTAATAATCATACCTACGAAGATATGGATGGGAATACAACTGTGATAACCATTGGTGCTGATCTGGCTGCCAAGAAAGGTATGTTGGTAATTAATAGTGCTGGAAATTCAGGTAGTGAGGAGTGGAGATACATTTCTGCACCTGCAGATGGGGATAGCGTTTTAACAATTGGTGCAGTAGATGCCAACGGATTATATGCTTCATTTAGTTCAACTGGACCAACTTATGATGGTAGAATTAAGCCGGATGTTGCAGCTCAGGGGAAAAATGCTATCGTGGCTATTGTTCCATCGGGAATTGCATCAGGAAATGGGACTTCTTTCTCTGCCCCGATTTTGAGTGGTGCTGCTGCTTGCTTATGGCAGGCTAATCAATCATATTCGAACATGGAAATCTATAATGCTATCAAGCAGAGTGGGAGTAGAGCTTCCAATCCAAATAACCTTATTGGATGGGGTATCCCAGATTTTATAATAGCTAATTCTCTTCTGGTTGGTAATATTGATAAAATTAATTATAGTCAGGAGATCAGTTGCTATCCGAACCCTTTTAATGATTTTATTATAGCAGAGTTTAACCTTTCTTCAACAGCAGATACTAAAGTCAGATTCATAAACTATCAAGGACAAGTGGTCAGATCAGTAAATAGTATCAACTTAAACCCCGGGTTAAATAAAATTACGTTCGATAATTTAGAAACACTTCCTAAGGGTGTTTATTTTATCCAGATTTCAGGCAATTATGGGACTTTGACTCAAAAAATCATCAAATAATTTTTCTGAGTATTTTCTTGCGTTATCGAAATTAATTCCTATGTCTTTGAAATAGAGTTATTTATTTCAATTTTTAAGAGTTTTAAGTCTTCTAGGATTCAATATTTTTAGCTGACTTAGCATCTTGTAATGTATAATCCAATTTTTGGCACTTAACCCAATAATTGATCGACATTAATCAGTTACTATTTGTTTTTGGAATTTCAGATATTTATGAACAATAGAGTAGGTGTTATATTATTACATTAACTGATGATATAGCTGTCATCAATTCCTTAATCGACAGATTTCCTTCAATGATTATTTCAATAACTTAAAATTACCTGCTTTAACATTTTATTATACTTATTATCTTCTCTATAACTACAAATACAGTAGTTTACAAATGTAATCTTTACCAATTGAGTATAAAATCGGTAATATTTTGATGAATTATAAAGCATTGATATAATGCATTATAAAACAAATACCTAAATGTACAAGTTAGAAAATTGGATCTTGATAAGATGCACTATTTTACTATCTGTTTAGTTCATTTATAGTAAGGTTTATTTTCGCTTAATTAAGTATACAGATGTAAATTAATTATAAAAAACTATCATTGATACAAGTGTAAACAGACTTACATGTGTAAATAGTAGCGAGTTTAGGTATTAATAACTAATATTACTCATAAAGAACAATAAACCAGTATTATAACAACATTATGTGAAGTTAACATTTATAAAATATAGCATTTCTTTAGAAAGCCAGGTTGTCTATTTTGACTTTTATAACAAACAGTATACTAGTATTATATAAGCTAATAGTAAAGTTAATTGTAAGAACTTGAAATAATGCCCATTATTAACAATCGTATCATTTAAAATAATTGTATATTTGGTGAGAGAATTTACAACAATCATCAATTGATTATTTAAAGATGAACAGCAGGATTTCACTTATCTTAAGGACAAAGAACATTTCCCCTTCACAATTAGCTGATGATTTAGGTGTACAGCGTTCAGGTATATCACACATCTTAAATGGCAGAAATAAACCAAGTCTTGACTTTATTCAAAGATTAATCAAGAGATATCCTGATATTAGCATGACATGGTTGATGTTTGGTGAAGGACCTATGATGAATCCATACCCTTCTAAAGAGGATTTTAAACCAGATGACAAAAAAGGAACAAATTACCAATCCACAATAATTGATTTATTTCCTCCATTGGTAGATCAAGCAGAAAATAATCCAACTCCTGATGAGTTGACTATTGATGAAATGAAGGGTAATGCAAGTGAAAATCAGGATGTTAAAGTGACTTCCTTAACTAACGAGAAAAGTGTTCAGAAAAATAATGATTTAGCTGATCGGAATACAAAAGACAGTATTTCTTCAGTAAAGTCCGAAAAACAGATACACAGCAATCCATTTACTCCAATTTCGGAGAAGAAAGTTACCAGAATCGTAATATTTTACTCAGATAAAAGTTTTGAAGAATTTTTTCCTCAGGAAGACTAGTTTATACCTTTTCAAACTCTGAGAAAAAGAAGCTTGCTTCTTTCAAGGCATTTTCATCTGAATCAGAACCATGCACTGCATTGTTCTGGATAGAAGTGCCAAAAAGATTTCTTATGGTTCCTGCCGCTGCATCTGAAGGATTTGTAGATCCAATAAATGATCGATATTCTTCTACTGCATTATCTTTTTCGAGAATTGCTGCTATTACAGGCCCTGATGACATAAACTCGACCAATGAAGCATAGAAAGGCCTTTCCTTATGTACTTCATAAAACAATGATGCTTTTTCCTTAGTGAGGCTAACCAGTTTTAAAGCTTTCAAATTAAATCCGGCATTAATGATAAGGTCCAGAATTTGACCTGATTGCAAGTTTTTAACCGCTTCCGGTTTAATCATTGTAAATGTTATGTTTCCAGCCATAGTAATAATATTAAACATTGCTAAGTAAATGTATAAATTCTCTTTTTACACTGCCCAATAACAATATTCTTTATTTTTGTGTTCAATATTAAAACTAGTTTTTCTAACTAATTTTTTCAATTTGCACAAGTTCAATAAAAGAAGTCTCTCTGAAGTTAGTGATCTACTGGCTAATTCTTCAAAAATACTTATTACAACGCATTACAATCCTGATGGTGATGCCCTCGGCTCTTCCCTGGCTTTATACCACTACCTATTGCATAAAGGACACATTGTTAATGTTTTAATTCCCAATGATGTTCCACAGTTCCTGAATTGGATGCCTGGTTTATCAGATACTATTATTTATTACCATCATACTAAATATGCTGATAAACTAATTTCTGAAGCCGAGTTAATCTTTTGTCTGGACTATAATTCCATTTCAAGGGTTAATTTATTTCAAAAGCAACTTTCTGAGGCAAAGGGGAAAAAAATATTAATTGACCACCATCCTGAACCGGAAAATCAATTTGATTACATGCTGTCCGTTATTCCTGTATCATCTACAGCTGAACTTATTTATGATTTTATTAAATCATTAGGTGATGGTAAGTTGATAGATGTTACAATAGGAACAAATCTTTATGTTGGAATGATGACAGATACCGGCTCATTCAGTTATGCAAGCAATTATGCTCATACTTTACAAATAGTTGCAGATCTGATTAAAAAAGGTATTGATACAGAAAAGATACATCGCCTGGTTTACGATACTTATTCAGAGAACAGAATGCGATTGCTAGGTTATTGTCTGAGTGAAAAAATGGTGGTTTTAAATGAATTTTGTACAGCATATATTTCACTTACAAAAGAAGATCTTGATAGATTTTCTTTTCAACCAGGTGACACTGAGGGGGTTGTTAATTACGCTCTTTCAATTAAAAACATAAGTTTTGCCGTGTTGTTTACTGAAAAGAAAGATTGTATTAGAATATCATTCCGCTCGAAATCTGATTTTTCAGTAAATGATTTTGCCCGGCAACATTATTCAGGAGGAGGTCACCGTAATGCTGCAGGTGGTGATTCCTATTTATCAATGGAGGAGACATTAAAAGTATTTGAAGGTCTTTTACCCATTTATAAAGATAAACTTGTAGCAGCTGCTCATAAAAGCTCCGTGTTATGATCAGGAAGTATGTTTTTATTTTCCTCATTTGGTTTCCACTTTTCATCCTT
>CALCQV010000101.1 GCA_937894795.1 uncultured Bacteroidales bacterium | reverse complement strand
ATGGAGGGGCCCTATGGCATCCAATGCATTGACACAATTATTTACGGAAGCCGACTGGGGTGAACTTGATTATTTGGTGCTTGACATGCCTCCCGGAACCGGCGATATCCACCTTACCATTGTTCAGAACCTTTCAGTTACCGGTGTTGCAATAGTCACCACGCCTCAGGAAGTAGCATTGGCTGATGCCCGTAAGGCTATTGGCATGTTCTCACAGGAGAATATAAATGTACCGATTCTTGGACTCATTGAAAACATGTCGTGGTTCACTCCCGAGGAATTGCCCGATAATAAGTACTATATCTTCGGAAAAGAGGGTGGCAAGAAATTGGCTGAGGAGTATAACATTCCACTGCTTGGACAGATACCACTGGTACAGGGAATCAGAGAATCAGGCGATAACGGCATGCCGATTGCCTCGCACGATAATTCACCGGTATCCAAAGCCTTCAAGACGCTGGCAGAAACAACCGCACAACAGATTGCCATACGCAATGTAACACTTGAGCCCACAAAGCCCGTTCAAATAACACATTAATCATCAGAATATCAATATAAAAAATTATGACTACTGACAATCGTACTGAATTAACCACCAAAGTCAAGAACGTAATAGATCAAATAAGGCCTTATCTGCAGGCTGACGGTGGTGATATCCATTTTGTTGAATTAACAGAGGACAATGTAGTAAATGTTGAGCTACAGGGATCATGCGGGTCATGCCCATTCAGCCGTATGACATTGAAAAATGGCGTTGAAGAGGCTATGCGCAAGGCACTGCCTGAAATTAAATCAGTTGAAGCGCTGAATATTTAATTACAGGTACCGGGCTACAATAGGCATTCTTCTTCCCATGCCAAATGCCTTGGGCGAAACCCTGAGTATGGGAGGTGACTGGTATCTCTTCCATTCACTCCTGTTAACCATGCCAATGACCCTGGTTACCGTAGTTTCATCATAACCCTTCTTTATTATCTCAGTGGCGCTCTTCTGCATTTCAATATAGAGATAAAGAATCTGGTCAAGCAGGCCATAATCAGGCAATGAATCACTGTCTTTCTGATCGGGCCTCAACTCGGCTGAAGGCGGTTTGACAATGGTATTATTGGGAATGATCTCTTTATCACGATTTATGTAATGTGCCAGTTTGTATACATCGGTTTTATACACATCACCCAGCACTGACAATCCGCCGCACATATCGCCATACAGGGTTCCATAACCCACGGCAGCTTCACTCTTGTTACTGGTATTCAGCAGTATATAGCCAAACTTATTGGAAAGGGCCATAAGAATGACCCCTCTAATACGAGCCTGGATATTCTCTTCCGTAACGTCAGATACAAGTCCTGCAAACAGTGGTGACAAGGATTTATTGGTAGCATTGACAGCTTCCTCAATAGGTATGGTTTCATAAGGACAATTGAGGTTTTCAGCCAACTGAACAGCATCATTAACAGAGTGGTTTGAAGAGAATTGTGACGGGAGCAATACGCCTTTAACATTTTGAGCCCCGAGGGCTTCAGCCGCCAGTACCATGGTTATGGCAGAGTCAATTCCCCCCGACAGCCCCAGTATGGCCTTTTTAAATCCCATCTTGATAAAGTAATCGCGTATGCCCAATACAAGTGCATCATGGATTAACTCAATAGAAGGAACTTCAATTGAACTTACCTGTTTTACCGGTGTGCCTTTACTATAATAATCTTCTGTGATCTCTACGATACGAATTTCCTCTTTGAAACTGGCAAGTTGATCTTTGATATTACCAGCTGCATCACACACCATTGAATTCCCATCGAAAATAAGCTCGGTTTGTGCCCCCGTATGGTTTACATATACTATGGGTTTGCCATACCTGGCAGCATTGGCACGAAGCACTTCCTTACGGATTATTGCCTGGTTGTAATTGAATGGGGAAGCACTGATATTAATGATAATATCAGGATTAATGGAATTAACCTCATCAAGCGGTGAGAATGAGTACATGGGAATTTCAGCAGTATTCCAAATATCCTCACAAACAGTTAAAACCAGTCGCTTGCCTTTATAATCAACGAATCCGAAGCCTTTGGAAGGTTCAAAATAGCGATATTCATCAAACACATCATAGTTGGGCAACAGTGCCTTATTGGCAATGTATTCAACCGTGCCGTTATTCAGAAACCAGGCTGAATTAAAGAGTGGCTTTCCTTTACCGGTAGTATTTCGGGAAGGGGCTCCAATGATAGCAGCTATATCCTTACAATAAAGTGCAATATCATGCATATTGGATTCGCACTTGCTTATAAAGTCATGAAATTCAAGGAAATCACGTGGCGGGTAACCGGTCAAAGCCAGTTCAGGGAAAATTACCAAATCAGCACCTGCATCAGCGGCCAGGCTTATTCCTTCAAGTATATGTGATTTATTATGCAGGAAATCGCCAATAAGGAAATTGTACTGCACTAATGCAATCTTCATTTTGTAAAAGATAGATTAAGAAAAAAATCAGTGGAAGCGGGTTCTGCCGATTTAGAACATCACTCCCAGACTAAGCTCAATAAAGTTGGTTTTAGCCCGGTGTTCGTTATAAATATTAACGGAATTCTTCCCTTTCAAAGCATTTGTAAATCCATTATTAAAGTTTACCCCTGCAACAAGAGAAGTGTTATTATCAAATGGATATTCAACGCCGGCGCCGATAATCATGGAAGTTCTGAAAAGCCTTGTGTCAGAGTCAATATCAGAATAGTCTTCCAGAATAGTTTGGCCATTCAGTCGATATTCATCTTCACCTTTAGAATTCATACGAACACCAAAGCCCAGGCCTATTTGCCCGAAATACTTAAAACTGCCTATTTCATTTGTTTTAAGTTTAAGCACGGCTGGAATTTCAAGGAACCTGATACGATAATCACGGGTTAGTGAAACGGCAACGCCTTCCTTAACTTCAGGATATGACAGCTTGCCGCCGGTATATAAAAACTGCAGCCCGGTAGCTAAAGCATAGTTCTTGGCAAAATAGAACTCAGATGTAACACCCCATGAAAAACCTATCTTGGCGCCTTCAGAACTATAATCATCCTGGTTGGTTGTCATCCAACTAATGGAAGGGGCTGCCTTGATGCCAAGAATGAAAGATCTGTATTGCGCTGAAGCAATATTTGGAACAATCATCATCAAACAGATAATTATTACAAGAAAAGAGCGTTTTGATTTCATAATGTTAGGTTTAATGATTTTTATTTTAACAAACAGGTTAGTTACTATAAGAGTAATGTTATTGTAAATATAGGCTCAATATTGTTGTAAATATAAGCAAAAATAGTAAATTTTAGGTTTTACGTATAGTATTTAAGGCGTGAAGCAATTAGTTATTTATTTTAGTACTGAAAAACTCTTAACCATTGAAAGACTTATAACTAATAAAAAACTCTTAACCAATGAAAAACTACATTTTATATATAACACTGGTATTAGGAACCATATTAGCAGCAAAAAGCACAAAGGCACAGGTGCCCGGGTTCACCTTAGGGCCCAAGGCAGGTATAACGGTTTCAATGTTTGAAACTGACCTTGATATTATTAAAGAAGAAGCCAAGGGATCCTTTCACTGGGGTGCTTTTGCCCGATTTGGCTCAAGGGCCTACATTCAGCCTGAAATACTATTTATGGACAGATCGGGCATTCTGTTAAGGCATGATGAATCATCGACCGGCGAGCAGACTTTGAGACTTCGCACCATAGATGTGCCGGTATTACTAGGCGTCAGGATCATTGACCTGAAGCTGGCCAGCATCAGGCTATTCGCCGGCCCCGTAGCATCCATGGCAATAAACAGGGAAGTGGAACTCAGCAATTGGGAAGACGGCCTCACCGACAAAGATTTACGCAGGGCAAACTGGGGCGTTCAGTTTGGAGGAGGCGTTGATTTGCTGATGTTTACCTTTGATTTACGCTATGAAACAGGTATGAGTGACTATTCAAAACCCGATGATTTTGAACTCAAAAATAATCTCATCACATTGAGCGTTGGTTGGAAGATTATGTAATTAAAGTAATTTTGCAGTTCAACCATATATTGATGATCCGTACAATTAGTTTTTTGCTGCTCCTTGTCAGCCTTGCGGCCTGCGACACCAATAAGTCGTCAAACAACAAAAACAATCAGGCTTCTGATGGCATCAGGCGCTATGAAGTTGACCTGTTTAATATCGATACATCACACTTTGAGAAAGGTGTTGAGGAAATATATCCCAATTATAAAGTTTTTCTGGGCAGCAGCCTGCCTGATAAAGGCGGAATGCAACAACTCAGGGATTTTGTTACGGATCCTGCCATAAGGGAGATATATGATTACACAATGAAGAGATTCCCTAATCTGGATAACATTAAATCCGGATTGGATGCAGCATTTAAGATCTATGAGAGGGAATTCCCGGGCGCGGTTATACCGGTGGTTTATACCTATATTTCAGGTTTCGACATAAGAATGCCCATCAAGTATGCCGACTCTACACTTATTATAGGTTTGGATCTGTACCTTGGCAGTGATTACGAGACCTATCTTGAACTGGGTCATCCGGTTTACATCACCAACCGGTTATCACCGGAATATATTATCTCCGACTGTTTCAAAGAGATTTGCTGGTCACAAATGCCGGAGATCACCTCAAATGTACTGCTTGATGCTATGATTGAACAAGGCAAGCTTATCTACTTTGCCGAAGTGATCCTCCCGGATGAAAAGCCGGAGATCCTCATGAAATATACTGCTGAGCAGCTTAAGTGGGTTAATGAGAATGAAAAAAACCTTTGGAGTTTCATTATTGAAAATCAACTTCTTTATTCAACGGATGCCAAAGCAATTACCATGTTTATGACCGATGGTCCTTTTACATCAGGCTTTTCAGATCAATCACCCTCAAGAACAGGCCATTGGTTAGGCTGGCAGATTGTCAGGAATTACATGAAGAATAACAAGGTTACATTAAAAGAGCTGCTGGAAGATACCGATTCACAGAAAATATTACAGCAATCAGGTTACAAGCCTACAAGGGATTAGATGGAGATATTACCCAACTGCATACGCAAATGGGCTTTCTTTAATACGTCAAATTTTTCTTCATTATTCATGATCTCCCAATTGGCTATTTCATCCAGAAAACGGTTACAGCCAACACACATACCCTGTTGGTCAAGACGGCATACCAATTTGCAGGGTGATTTTATCTTCTGATTTGCTTTTAACTTTTCCACTTGATCTGACTATTACCAACCAAATTAACTTTAACAAAAGTAAATTGTTCAAATGAACGAACGAACAAAGTTTATTAACAATTTGGAATAAATAATGAACAGGTAATATTTTAATATTTAAATTTCATAATTTTACATCCTCAGATCACAAAACTTATTGGGAATTGCTCATTATACAAACTGAATCATGCTCGTTAAAACTTTCGGAAGTGCTTTATTGGGGGTAAACGCCATAATAATCACCGTAGAAATTAATATGGATATCGGAATTCAATTCTTCATGGTTGGGTTACCCGATAGTGCCGTAAAGGAGAGTCACCAAAGAATTGAGGCCGCCCTGAGGAATATAGGGTATAGAATACCGGGTAAAAAGATTGTAATCAATATGGCGCCGGCCGATATCAGGAAAGAAGGATCCGCTTATGACCTGACTATAGCAATTGGTATCCTGGCTGCCAATGGACAAATACCAACTGACAGGATTGAAGAATTTGTGATTATGGGTGAATTGTCGCTTGATGGCGGACTTAATCCGATAAAAGGGGCATTACCCATAGCTATTGAAGCACGCCGGAAAGGATTCAAGGGGTTCATTCTACCAAAACAGAATGCCCGTGAGGCAGCTATAGTTGACGATTTGAATGTATATGGTGTAGAGAACATACTGGAAGTTTTAAGTTTCCTTAAAGGTGATACCGAGTTGGTTCCGGTAAGGGTTGATACAAAAGATGAATTTTTCAATCAATTAAGAGAGTACGAGTTTGACTTTTCGGATGTTAAAGGCCAGGAGAATATTAAAAGGGCACTGGAGATAGCGGCTGCAGGCGGCCATAATGCAATTCTCATCGGGCCACCGGGTTCCGGAAAGACCATGCTGGCGAAAAGAATTCCATCAATACTTCCTCCATTAAATCTGCAGGAAGCATTGGAAACCACAAAAATACATTCCGTTGCCGGAAAGATGTCGCGCGATTCATCTCTTATCTCCGTGAGGCCCTTTAGGAATCCACATCACACTATTTCGCCCGTAGCATTGGTTGGTGGAGGATCAAATCCACAACCCGGTGAAATATCACTTGCCCATAATGGGGTTTTGTTTTTAGATGAACTGCCTGAATTCCAAAGAAATGTTATTGAGGTGCTCCGTCAACCTATGGAAGACAGGGTAGTGACCATTTCACGGGCCAAACAAACGGTGGAATACCCCTCAAGCTTTATGCTCATTGCCGCAATGAATCCCTGCCCATGCGGGTTTTACAATCACCCCGACAAACCATGCGTTTGTAAAGCCGGTGATGTTCAAAAATATCTTAACAGAATTTCAGGGCCTCTGCTTGACAGAATTGACATACACGTTGAAGTTACACCTGTACCTTTCAGGGAGTTATCAGCGATAAGAAAATCAGAAAGCAGCAATAGTATAAGAGAAAGAGTAATAATGGCAAGATTATTGCAGGAGGAGCGTTATAAAGACTCGAAAGGTATTCATGCCAATGCTCAAATCAGCACAAAGATGCTGAATAAATATTGCAAACTAAATGAAGATGGATTAGTTTTACTGAAAAATGCGATGGACAAATTAAGCTTATCAGCACGCGCTTATGACCGCATACTAAAAGTTTCCAGGACTATTGCAGATCTTGAAAAGAGTAGTGATATTAAACCGGAGCATGTTGCTGAAGCAATAAATTACCGAAGCCTGGACCGTGAAACCTGGGGTTGCTGATTTACTGAAAATTAATATGGGGAGAAAACTTAGAATTATTTATAAATATCTAATCTATAGGCTAAAGGCCAAAACAAAATATGGAATTCACTCACCATTTGTCTTTGATTTGATTACTAAGGTAATTGAAGACAAGACCAATTATGTTTCATATAACAGAGTGGAAGAACAAAGGTCAAAGCTCCTTAAAAATAAAAATCTGATTGAAATAGTAGATTTTGGTTCAGCATCGGGAAAGTCAGGATATACCACCAGCCTTGAACAGGTCAGGCATATTACAAAAAGAAGCTCCATATTGCCGTCACAAGGTCAGCTGCTTCACAGAATTGTCAGATATTTCAAGCCTGACATTATACTCGAGATGGGAACTTCACTCGGCATAAGCAGTATATATCAGGTTTCAGCAGCCCCTGAAAGCTTTTTTATTGGAATAGAAGGCTGTGCAACAACTGCTGCCATAGCGGAACAAAATCTCAGCAAATTCTCTGACAATAATAGCTATTCAATTGTAATCGGCAACTTCAGCAAACTGCTGCCAACAGTTCTGTCGAAAATTGAAAAACTTGATTTTGCCTTTATTGATGGCAACCATGCCTATAGTCCAACGATGGAGTATTTCAGTAAGCTGTTACCTTACTTTCACGAGGATTCAGTTCTCATTATTCATGATATTAACTATTCAAAAGGAATGGAGGATGCCTGGAAAGAGATTAAGGGAAGTAAACAGGTTACCTTTACCATTGACCTGTTTCACATGGGTCTGGTATTCTTTAGAAGTGGTATGCCCAAACAGGATTTTATTATACGGTACTGACAATTATTCTTAAATTTGTCCGTTCTGCAAAAAATAATCTATATGAATCAGGATGTTATTCGATTAGACTCCATCACACGTTTCTTTAAAGTAGGCACTGAAATAGTCAGGGCCCTTAGAGGCGTCTCACTCAACATTAAACGTAATGAGTTTGTGGCACTGATGGGCCCATCCGGTTCAGGGAAATCCACACTGATGAACCTTATTGGCTGTCTCGATACCCCAACCAATGGCAGTTACTGGCTGAATGAAAAAGATGTCAGCAAATTACCTGATGATGAGCTGGCTGAAATCAGGAACAAAGAGATAGGATTTGTTTTTCAGACCTTCAACCTGCTGCCTAGGCTTAATGCATTGGAAAATGTAGCGCTGCCGATGATTTATGCAGGATACTCTAAAAACGACAGAACAGAACGCGCCATGAATGTTTTGGAACAGGTGCGTTTGACTGACAGGGTAAAACACAAACCCAATGAACTCTCAGGAGGACAACGACAAAGAGTAGCCATTGCCAGAGCACTTGTAAACAAGCCATCCATCATATTGGCTGACGAACCTACCGGTAATCTTGATTCCGTAACTTCCATCGAAATCATGGGCCTTATTGAAGAAATCCATAAAGCCGGCAACACCATTATTTTAGTTACTCACGAAGAGGACATTGCCCGACATGCCCATCGCATTGTAAGATTATCTGATGGTTTAATTGCATCAGATGAATTAAATAAAGAGATCAGAACTGTGGAGTATTACCATAAAAACTAATCCCATTTTTGAACAATGCCATATATCCCTTGTTTCAAGAAACACTGAAATCAGCAAGTGCAACAATCATAAGGCATGGAATACAAAATATATACAAAAACGGGCGACAAAGGCCAAACTTCATTAATAGGCGGTACGAGAGTACCAAAGTATCACGACCGTATTGAAGCGTATGGTACTCTTGATGAATTAAACTCCTTTATAGGTTTGGTAAGAGACCAACCGGTAAGTGAAGAGGTTAGAAACCTGCTCATAGAAATACAGGACAGAATCTTCACTGCTGAATCACTGCTCGCAGCCGATCCTGCCGGTAAGGTGAAAACACTTCCTAAACTTGTGGAAGATGATATTCTCCTTCTGGAAAGACAAATTGACAAGATGAATGAAAACCTACCGGAGCTTAAAACATTTATCTTGCCCGGTGGACATACTACAGTGTCATATTGTCATATTGCCAGAACCATATGCAGAAGAGCTGAGCGGCTTACAATAAAGCTGATTGAAAATAATCCCGACACTCTCCAGGGTGAAATGATAGTGAAGTATCTTAATCGACTTTCAGACTATCTGTTTGTACTTGCACGAAGATTGAGTTATGATCTGCAAGTAATTGAAACGCCCTGGAATGCAAGGTATTAAACATCTTTATATTGGATTATTAATATCTATTGGTATAACAACTTTTTATTCTTGTATTTGTAGTAAATTAAGTTACTTTTGCAAAAAATATAGAAAATTCTTCTGAAATATGTATTGGACATTAGAACTGGCATCTAAACTTGAAGATGCACCCTGGCCCGCAACAAAAGATGAGTTGATTGACTTCAGCATCAGATCAGGTGCCCCCATGGAAGTCATAGAAAACCTTCAGGAGATAGAAGACGAAGGAGAGGTCTATGAAAGCATTGAAGACTTATGGCCTGATTACCCTTCAAAAGAAGACTTCTTTTTTCACGAAGATGAATATTAAAAAAATAAAGCCGCCGACCAGCGGCTTTTTAATTGATATAACATTATTCTGTCAGGTTCCCATATCTGTTGATTTCCGATAAATTAAATTAACTTTGCAACTCAATTAAATCAAGGCATTGATTTTTGCTGTTTAACAGCTATAAATCAATCATTAATAAATCTAATAACACATCAATGTTATCATTTCTGAAAAAATTCATTGGAACTAAATCCGATAAAGATATTCGTGAATTGCTGCCCATAGTGGATAAAATAAAAACTATTTATCCCTCTATTGAAAAACTGTCGAACGATGAATTAAGAGCCAAAACTTTAGAGTTTAAGGCAAAAATTAACGAGGCCACAATTGAAAAAGAGCAAAAGATCACTGAGTTAAAAGATAGCATAGAGAATAATCCTGAAATGGATATGGATGAGAAAGAACATATCTATGAACAGATTGACATCCTTGACAGGGAAAACTATGATATTACACAACAGGTTCTTAACCAGATATTACCTGAAGCATTTGCAGTAATCAAAGAAACCGCCAGAAGATTTAAAGAGAATGAAACCATTGAAGTTACTGCAACTCAGATGGATCGTGATATGGCAGCAACCCGTGAGAGTATTCAGATTGTGGGTGATAAGGCCTATTTTCATAACAAGTGGGTAGCCGGTGGCAATACTATAACCTGGGATATGGTACATTATGATGTACAGCTCATTGGGGGTATTGTTTTACACCAGGGTAAAATTGCAGAAATGGCTACCGGTGAAGGTAAAACATTGGTTGCAACACTGCCGGTTTACCTTAATGCTCTGCCCGGTAAAGGGGTACACATGGTTACCGTTAATGATTATCTGGCTCGCCGTGACTCTGAATGGATGGGTATGCTCTATGAATTCCATGGTTTAAAGGTTGACACGATTGATAAACATCAACCAAATTCAGAAGACCGAAGAAAAGCTTATCTGGCTGATGTTACCTTTGGAACCAATAATGAATTTGGTTTTGATTACTTGCGTGACAATATGACAGGCAATCCTGAAGAACTTGTTCAGAGACCTCATAATTATGCAATTGTGGATGAGGTTGACTCCGTTCTTATTGATGATGCCCGTACTCCTCTCATCATCTCAGGGCCCACACCAAGAGGTGAAAATCAGGAGTTTGAAGCTCTAAAACCGGAGATCAAAAAACTATATGAGGTACAGCGTAACTTGGTTACCAAAATACTGGCCGAAGCTAAATCTCTGCTCTCAGATAACAGCAATCCGGAGAATGAGAAGAAAGGCGGTGAACAACTTTTCCGCGCATACAGAGGCTTGCCTAAAAATAAAGCGCTGATTAAGTTCCTTAGTGAACCCGGTATGAAAGCTCTAATGCAAAAGACTGAGAACTTTTACATGGCTGAGCAATCAAAGAATATGCATATCATTGATGATGAGCTGTTCTTCGTGATAGATGAAAAACACAATACTGTTGAACTGACAGAAAAGGGCATCGACCTGATCACCTCTTCGTATGATGATCCTAAGTTCTATATTCTGCCAGATATAGGTGCTGAAATAGCAGAACTTGAACGATTGAAACTTTCGGATGCTGAAAAGACGGAGAGGAAGTCGGAACTGATGCGTGACTATTCTGTAAAATCAGAGCGGGTTCACACTGTTAATCAGCTTCTCAAAGCATATACGTTATTTGAAATTGATGTAGAATATGTTGTAATTGACAACAAGATAAAGATTGTAGATGAGCAAACAGGTCGTATTCTTGAAGGCCGTAGGTATAGTGATGGTCTGCATCAGGCTATTGAAGCAAAGGAAAATGTTAAAATTGAAGCTGCCACCCAGACTTATGCTACAGTAACGCTCCAGAATTATTTCAGGATGAACCGAAAGCTTGCCGGTATGACCGGTACTGCCGAAACAGAAGCCGGTGAATTATGGGATATTTATAAACTTGATGTAGTAGTTATTCCTACCAACCGTCCAATTATAAGGAACGACCGTGAGGATCTGGTATATAAGACCAAACGTGAAAAGTTCAATGCAGTAGCAGATGAAATCAACAACATGATAAAACAGGGACGACCGGTATTGGTTGGTACTACCTCAGTTGAAACATCTGAATTATTGAGCAGGATGCTTAAACTTCGCAACATTAAACATAATGTTCTGAATGCTAAACTCCATCAAAAGGAAGCTGATATTGTAGCTGAAGCCGGACATGCAGGTACCGTAACAATTGCTACCAATATGGCAGGTCGTGGTACTGACATTAAGCTGGGTCCCGGTGTTAAAGAAGCAGGCGGATTGGCAATCATAGGTACAGAGCGGCATGAATCGCGGCGTGTTGACCGTCAGCTTCGTGGTCGTGCCGGTCGTCAGGGAGACCCCGGCAGCTCACAATTCTTTGTTGCCCTGGAGGATGACCTTATGCGTATGTTCGGCTCTGAACGTATTGCAAGTATAATGGACCGTCTGGGATTGAAAGAGGGTGAGGTTATTCAACATTCAATGATCACTAAATCAATTGAAAGAGCTCAAAAGAAAGTTGAAGAGAACAACTTTGGAATCCGTAAGCGATTGCTTGAATATGATGATGTGATGAACTCCCAACGTGAGGTTATCTATAAAAAACGTCGTCATGCTCTTTATGGTGAACGTCTTGCCGTAGATATTTCCAATATGATTTATGATGTTTGCGATACAATCGTTACAACACATCAGGAAGATCGCGATTACGAGGGATTCAAATTGTCACTGTTGAAGACTTTGGCTACCGAACCTGAAATCAGTGCGGAGGATTTCATTGGCCGGAATAAACAAGCTATTGTTGACACTTTGTTTGATCAGGTTTATGCCAATTACCAGTTAAAAAGCAAGCGATTGGCAGAAAAAGCCTATCCTGTCATAAAAGATATTTATGAGAATCAGACTCAGTATGAAAACATCGCTATTCCAATAACTGACGGCATTCGATCAATGCAGGTGGTGGCAAATCTTAAGAAAGCATACAATGATAAAGGACGGGAAATTAATCTTGCTATAGAAAAGGGAGTTACTTTAGCCGTAATTGATGATTCATGGAAAGACCATCTTCGTGAAATGGATGAATTGCGTAACTCAGTTCAAAATGCGACGTATGAACAGAAAGATCCTTTGCTGATCTATAAGTTTGAGTCATTTGAGCTCTTTAAGCAACTTATCCAGAAGACAAATAATGAAATTTCATCTTTTATAGTGAAGGCAAATCTGCCAATTCAGGAATCTTCACAGGTAAAAGAAGCACAAAGGCCCCGTAGAACGGATCACGGGAAATATAAGGAAGAAAGAACTGATTTGTTGTCACAGGCAGGCAGAACATCTGAACCTAAAGTTACAACACCGGTTCGAGTTGAAAAACGGGTAGGACGCAATGATCCATGTCCTTGCGGTAGTGGTAAGAAATACAAGAATTGTCATGGTCAGAATGAGTAAGTGTCCATCATAACCTAACAACCAAAATGAGGCTATTCATAAGAATTTGTTCGCTGGTCTCACTATTTCTTTTCCTGGAATTAAGCAGTAAAGCACAACTTGCTTTCAGTCCTCTCGTGGAATCTGTTACAGCAACAGTAAATAACGAGCAAATTCTTTTGCATTTAAGGGAACTTTCAGGGGATACCACTGCAATTGTCAATGGGCAGTTAACTACTATCAGCTCAAGGCATTACCTTTCACCCGGTAACGCATTGGCAGCACAATATATATTTCAGAAATTCACTGAATATGGATATCAGCCTGAATATCAGTATTTCAATGGCAATAGAGGTGTAAATGTTATTGCCACAAAACCTGGCAACCGTTTTCCTGATAAAGAATATGTTGTTTGTGCTCATTATGACAATCTGCCCACAGGTCAGAATGCTCCCGGAGCAGATGACAATGCATCAGGCATAACTGCAATACTTGAAGCAGCCCGTGTGCTTAATACCCTTAATCCTGAATATACTGTGCGATTTGCAGCCTGGGATGAAGAAGAAATTGGTTATGCGGGAAGCAGTTATTATGTTCAGCAGGCTTTCACTAACGGGAATGATATTATTGGAGCTCTTAATATAGACATGATAGCATGGGATTCCAATGATGATATGCTATTTTCAATCGCAAAAAACGCCAACTCAGAGGTTGTCGCTAATGACTTTATAACAACAACCGGTTATTATCAACCTGAGCTAAAACATAATTTCATCAGCAGTAGCTCAAGCGACCATGCTTCTTTCTGGCAGCATGGATATCCGGCAATTATGGCAGTTGAGAATTTCTTTGATTTCAATGCTCATTATCATACTACCGGTGATGATATATCTGCCATTAATACAGGTTATTTCAGCAAAATGGTTAAAGCTGTTGTAGCTAATGTAATTTCAGTAGCATTGAATCAAAGAATTGAAATCATCCACAATCCAATCATCTCAGGGAACTCTACCCAACCAAGAGAAGCTTCATTTATTATTAACAGTCAGCAACCCATTGACAACTCGGTTTATAATCCACGATTATTCTATTCAACTGACGGTATTAGCTTTAATTTCATTACGCCATCGGAAACAATTGAGAATAATATCAAATTCATGATACCGGGATTCCCTGTTGGAACTGTTGTAAACTATTATTTTGCTTTGCAGGATGAATATGCAACCATGGTAGCTACGTTACCTGAAGGAGGAAAGGGGATCTCACCACCGGGCACTACTCCTCCACTGACTTACTTCGCTTATCAGGTTGACAATATAGAGCTTAATGATAATTGCTCAGCCAATACTCCGCTGCCTATTGTCGATAATTCAAATACATACGATCAGATAAACATCAGTCAAAAAGGCTTCTTGCTTGATCTTGACGTAATGGTTGATATTACTCATCCAAGAACCACTGAATTAAGACTAATACTGATATCTCCGGATAATATACCCGTAACTCTTAGTGATAGGAATGGCAATGAAGGAGATAACTATACTCAAACAATCTTTGATGATCAGGCAGTAAATAGTATCAAGCAGGGAGTGGCTCCTTTTACGGGACGATTCATGCCGGAATTTCCATTGAGCACATATAAAGACAAGTCAATTACGGGTCAATGGCAGTTGCGTATTGCCGAATCAGGAAATACCAATTCAGGTATTCTAAATCAATGGTGCCTTCACTTCCTGTTTAAAGACCAAATTATTGGTACCGGTTATGAACCTTATAAAGAAACAATCCGATTATTACAGAACTTCCCTAATCCGGCAAATGATCAAACAAGCATAAAATTCAGCCTTCCTAAATCAATGAATGTCACCCTGACACTTTATGACAATCTTGGCAATGAAATACAGTCACTTGTTTCAGGATATCAGCAGGCGGGTGATCACTTAATTGTAACTTCAGTTGTTAATCTTTTACCGGGTATCTATTTTTATACTCTTAGAAGTGATACATTTGTTATCACAAAAAAAATGATCATCATCAAATAACTGCTACAATGTTCAATCGTGTTGCTTTTTTAAGTTATCTTAAATGGATTACCTGTGTAATAATAATAACTTTTAATACACCGGTAAAAGCTCAACTAGCTTATAGTCCTTTTGCTGATTCCATTTCATCTCTGTCTGATGCAGAAAGCATACTCATGCTCACCCGGCAATTGGCAGGTGATACTACTGTTACAGTTGATGGCCAGGTAGTAACCATAAGCTCCCGGCATTATTTGTCAAATGGCAATGCATTGGCAGCTCAATTTATTTATGAGAAATTCCAGGAATATGGTTATCAACCGGAATATCAATATTTTAATGGAACGAGAGGCATTAACGTAATTGCAACAAAAGTTGGATCACTATACCCTGATAAAGAATACATTATTTGTGGACATTATGACAATATGCCATCAGGTCCGGTTGCACCCGGGGCAGATGACAATGCATCAGGGACCGTTGCAGTGATGGAAGCTGCCCGTATTCTTGCCTCCATTGATTTGGATTATACCGTGAGGTTCGCGGCGTGGGATGAAGAAGAAATAGGGCTCGTTGGAAGTGAACATTATGCTGAATTGGCGTATATCAATGGGCATGATATACTTGGAGTGCTTAACCTTGATATGATAGCCTGGGATTCAGATAATGATATGGTCTATTCAATTGCAACCAATGCATCCTCCTCAGCATTCACCACCGATTTTATAACTACCACCGGTTATTACCAACCGGAACTTACAAATAATTTCATAAATACAACAGCTAGTGACCATGCTTCATTCTGGCAATATGGCTATCCGGCTATTCTGGCAATTGAAGATTTTGATGATTTTAATGCATATTATCATACACCTGATGATGATATTCCTATTTTAAATATGCCACTGTATGAGGCATTGGTTAGAGCGTCAATTGCCAATATAGCCTCAAATGCATTAAACCAGAGATTTGGGTTTTTACATGATCCCATTATTTCAGGTAATTCCAATGAACCAAGAGAAACTTCGATAATTATTAGCAGTGATCATGCTATTGGAACAGGTACATACTCCCCCAGGCTTTACTATTCAATTGATAATACCATTTTCGATTATGTACTTCCAACAGAAGTCACAAACGACACCTTTAATTTCGTTGTTCCGGGCTTTCCAATGGGCACTGTAGTACAATACTACTTTGCAGTTCAGGATTCAGACGCCACCATGGTAGCAACCTTTCCTTCGGGTGGCCGGGGTATTAACCCTCCGGGAACAATTCCTCCAACAGAATATTTCTCATACGAAGTAGGTAACTTCTTCTTCACTGAAAACTGTTCCGCCAATGTGCCGCTGGTAATCCCTGACAATAGCAATACCTATGATCAGCTTATAGTAACACAGGAAGGAGATCTTCTGGATGTCGACGTTCTGATTGATATTACCCATCCCATTACAGAAGAACTACGTATAATCTTAATCTCTCCCGATAATGTTTCCATTATGTTAAGTGACAGAAATGGAGAAGATGGTGACAATTATACACAAACAATATTTGATGATGACGCTATGCTCTCTATTAAAGAGGGATCAGCACCATTCACAGGTCGTTTCCGTCCCGAGATATCATTTGATTCTTATCTGAATAAACCCATTAAAGGTCAGTGGAGACTGCGCATTGTAGAGTCAGGTATACCAAATTCAGGCATGCTAAACCAATGGTGTCTGCATTTTCTGTATGAAGACCTTACAATTGGCACCTCTAATCTCTCACTCAACAACGAGACTTTCTTACAACAAAACTATCCAAATCCGGCAAATGCAGCAACAAATATAAAATTCAGATTATCGGAAGCATCGAAAGTATCGCTTATTATATCAGACAACCTGGGAAGGGAGGTCAGGACACTTGCTTCAGGCAAATATCAGGCCGGTAATCACATGATAGTTACATCAGTTTCCGATCTGAAGCCAGGTAATTATTTCTATACTCTCAAATGTGATCAGTATACTGAAACCAGGCAATTCATTGTTACCAGATAGTTCATTCTCAGTTCCTGACGGCAAGGGTGATAATCAGCTTCAATGCAGGAACCTTTTGTTATTCAGATTAGTCAATTTCAGAGGTTTATTAAGTTAAAATATACAAAATGAGATTTAAAAGAATATTATTAAAACTTAGTGGTGAAGCCCTCATGGGAAATCAACAGCATGGAATTGATTCTGTGCGGCTATCAGAGTACACTAAAGATATCAAGGAGATTGTTGATAAAGGTATACAAGTTGCTATTGTTGTTGGTGGAGGTAATATCTTCAGGGGTTTAAGTGGGGCAGCTAAAGGATTTGATCGTGTACAAGGGGATTATATGGGAATGCTGGCAACTATTATCAATAGCATGGCATTGCAGGGAGAACTGGAGAAACAGGGCTTAAAAGCCAAACTGCTCTCGGGTATTGCTATTGATCCAATTGCCGAATCAATGAGCAGATCAAGGGCAATTGAATATCTTGAATCAGGCAAGGTTGTAATAATAGCAGGTGGGACAGGAAATCCTTATTTTACCACTGATACAGCAGCTGTGCTAAGAGCCATTGAAATAAAAGCTGATGTTGTACTAAAAGGCACAAGGGTTGACGGGGTTTATACAGCAGATCCCGAGAAAGATCCCAAGGCTGTCAAATATTCCAAAATCAGCTTCCAGGAAGTTTATGAAAAGAACCTCAATGTAATGGATTTAACCGCTATTACAATGTGTAAAGAGAACAATCTACCCATTATTGTTTTCAATATGAATATCAATGGGAATCTCTTGCTATTGCTTAAAGGTGAAGAAATAGGAACACTTGTAGAATAAGCAATTTGCAAGATTGGTATACAGTTTTGTATATTTGCGGGGTTTTTTATAGAATATTAAACTTATCAACGATGAACGAAGAAGTCACGTTTATTATAGAGGAAGCCGAAGAAGGCATGAAGAACGCAGTAGGACATCTCGACAGGGAATTCCAGAAGATAAGAGCTGGGAAAGCCAGCCCGGCAATGCTGGAGGGTGTTAGAGTAGATTACTATGGTACAATGACACCTATTGAGCAAGTATCGAATATCAATACGCCCGATCCTCGTCAGATTATAGTCCAGCCCTGGGAGAAATCAATGCTTGCTCCTATTGAGAAGGCTATAATGGCCGCCAATCTTGGTTTTAATCCCCAAAATAATGGCGAAGTCCTTCGTATTAATGTTCCTCCACTAACGGAAGAGCGTAGACGCGATTTGGTAAAAAAAGCAAAGGTGGAAACTGAAAACGCCAAAGTTACAATACGTAATATTCGTCGCTCTGCAATTGACTCAGGTAAAAAACTTGAAAAAGAAGGTGTTCCGGAGGATGAGATCAAGCTACTTGAAAAGGAAATCCAAAATCTTACTGATAATTATATCAGCAAGGTTGACAAGCTGTTTGAAGCAAAAGATAAAGATATCATGACAGTTTAAGGATTCTCCTTAAACTTTAATTATCTCAAACACTCATAATAAACTCTATAAGGAGTATTTTATTGTAAATCTAAGCATCAGATTCTCACCTGGTTTTGAATAGCTATACGGTCCTAAACGGTAAAAAGCACCAATTCCCACACCTGAAAAGGATGATTTGAGAAGGTTGTTAACAATCAATCCCGTCTCATAATACCCCTTTTCCATTGTGTTAAATTCTGCATAACGGTGTCTCTCGGGATAATGGAGTCGGCCTGTTCCGATATTAATCGCTACTGCAATTTCAGGATCAAACAATTTAGTTCTCAATAACAGCTTGCCAAAATTGTGTAATACAAATAAGGAAGCGTACCTGTCACTCAGAAATTCTGAAGGTTTCATTGTGCTGAAACTGGCAGGTGCATATAGTGAAAAGTTGGTACCCGCACTTCCCCTTCCATTAAATAATTCAGAGTAAGGTGCATCTGTATCAATGATACCACCTAGTATAGTGAACGATGTTTTTCCAAACAGTTTGTTATAGACAGACCATGTGGACTTCAAATCAAGCCTGTTGGCATCAAGCCCTCCCTCTAAGAATCCTTTCCTGTTCATTGTAAATTGTAACCAGAGAATTGGGAATTTAGTCCCCATGGATACCTGATCAAATTTATTTCTAATAAACCGCTCTTTCCAGGCAAACTTTAGACCGGCAATAATATATCCCAGAGAGTGTTCATTGGTTAAGATCGACACATCGCCCATAGGCTGTTGCCAGGCATAGTGGTACAAGCTCCTTTTGTCAGTTTGACTCACTCCCACTCCACCGGTTATATATTTCAATATCCTGAAATTCGACATAATCTCGAATGACTCTACTTTGTCCCATCTCATGATGTAGAAGTTCCTGAAATTGAATTCGCCTAAAAGGATATCCTGATCATCAAAGAAATGTATACCGGCTGATTCAACGATATCATTTCTATAACTAAATTTTACTCCCAGTGAATTATATTTTACAAGATTTAACTTTAAACTTGCGCCATATTTGAGTGTTTTATCACCAAAACCATATCCCGTATAACCTCCAATACTATAGTGGCGCGAAAGGTTATTGTTCGTATATAGCCCAATGCCCAGGTATGCTTTTTCGTAAAGATTATATCTAAATACTTTATTTATATCTAAATCCACTATTCCAATAGGTATTCTACCGGTTGATAAAGAGGACATCATCTTGCCCATGCCATCAAGATTATGAACCCTTCCAAGGCTATCAATCACATGGTAAGTATTTTTCTCAATTAAAGTAAGAGAGTCATTTCTAAATGTATTCCAAAAGTTCTCATCACGTAAACCTGCTTCCGGTAAAACATTTATAGCTACATTATTAAATTCAGCTTTTACAATATTGGGCTGTAATTTAATGTTCCTTCTATAACTCTTGCCTATAGCCATTGGCTTTGCTGAGCTAAGTGAGATATTGTTAAAGGTAATATCAGTATTTAACTGGACAGGAAACCACTGTTTATTATCAATCAGGTCATACATCTGCTGGATTCTGATAACAAATGGTTCATCTGTTCTTGCCGGTTCTGCAATGACATTTGTTATAGCCCATCCGGAGTTATTGATATAAAGTAATCCTTTCAATGCATCAAAATTCTTGCCTTTCAATGGTTTATAAGATATTACAAATGTAGTATCACCTTGATTGGTGTTGTACAGGGTATCCATAATCCAAAAGAAGTAGTGTTTCTCAAATCCCTTTCCCACAGGGTTTAAAAAGTTTTTACCGGCAAGGCCAATACTCTCTTTATAAAACGATGTTGGCTGTGATTGTGATAATAGAAAAACAAATAAAGGATCACTAAAGCCGGATACTTTCATTGCGGTTACTTCATCGTAATTCCTTGATGGGTATAGAAATTTATGTTCTGACACCGATTCCATCATGAAAAGATGCTGTTTATTTAACAGCTCCATTAATTTAATTTCTGCAGTATCAATAACTAAATTGGAGGATGGGATTATTGTGTCACGAAACGCTGTAAATATCATTTTGTCGTAGGAAGTATAGGAGTACGACTTAATATTATCAGGGTCATTAAAATCTCTATTGGCAACTACATTCCTGATTATTCGGTGGGCCGGATTTTCTCCGGCAACAATTTGTATTTCAGGCAAATCAAATGTTTGCCTTGACATCCTGATTACCTGAGACTTCTGTTCTTTAATAAGATATATACAAGTACTATATCCTACATAACTCAATTTAAGGAATTCGATCTTGCCAGAGTGCTCTATATCGAAATGCCCATCAATATCGGTCATTCCTCCATTCTTGCTTTCGTTAATAAGTATATTAACAAAGGCAAGTGGCTCTTTTGAAGCTGAATCAATCACATAACCTGTAACCTTATATGACTGGGCCATTGAATAACAGGCCAGGCAACAAAGGAAAAGCACAATAATTAATCTGATTTTCGCCTTATTTTTGATCAAAGCACTTAGAACGTTAAATTGAGATGGATTTATAAATATGTTGATCAAAACTTATTCTTGGAATGAATATAAAACATCTGTTTTTAATCACTTTTTGCCCGTAATCAATTTAGTTTACCTGCCTAACTTGGGATTATTAAGGTGTCTCTCACCATCTCTTTGATTCTTTTTCTGCAAATTCTTCTCAAAGGCAACTGTCAAATCTATTCCGGTTTGATTGGCGAGACATATTAATACAAACAGCACATCAGCCATTTCATCACCAAGGTCCATATCCGGTTCACCGGACTTTGCAGATTGTTCTCCAAATTGCCTGGCCATTATCCGTGCAACTTCACCTACTTCTTCCATTAATAGTGCGGTGTTGGTCAGTTCATTAAAGTACCTGATCCCTTTAAGCCTAATCCAATCATCAACCAATTTCTGGGCATCCTCTATTGTCATATCTTAATCTGGATTCTAAAACGACTTGCGAAAAACTTACAATTATACAATTGAATATTATCAATGTTCAATAACCTGGTTGCCCTTTACTTCCAACTTGAAACCTGCTCCATGTACATTCAATATGGCGACATTGGGATCATGGCTCAGATATTTCCTTAACTTGGTAATAAAAACATCCATGCTACGCCCAATAAAATAATCACTCGTTCCCCATACTTCCTTTTGAGCTTGATCTCTGGGAAGTAGGTTACCCATATTCATACACAGGGCTTTAAGCAATGCGCTCTCTTTTACAGTAAGGTTCTGAATGGTACCATCTAAAGATAACTGTTGATTAAAAGGATCAAAAAGATAATTACCGATGGAAATTTTTTCATTGTTTCTATTATTCTTACCATTAGAATTAAAGCCGCACCTTTTAAGTATAGCCTCTATTCGAAGAGCCAGTTCCTCACTACTGAATGGCTTTGTGATATAATCATCACAGCCTGCTTTAAATCCTTTTATTCTGTCTTCATTCTGGCCTCTTGCAGTTAAAAAAATAATAGGTATTATTTCATTAAGTTCTCTGATTTCGGTTGCCAATGTGAAACCATCCTTTTTTGGCAACATAACATCAAGAATACAAAGATCAAATGGCTGTGATTTATAAAGTTGAAGTCCTTCGTTACCATCCACAGCAAGAATAGTAGTATAGCCAAGCATATTCAGGTATTCTTCAACGAGATTACCCAAATTTAAATCATCCTCCACTAATAGTATACATGCGTTATTATTCATACGATTCCACTGTGATTTTTAATGGTATATAAACTTCGAAAACACTTCCCTTATTCAACTCACTACGCACATTAACTTTGCCATTCAACGCTTCAACAATTGTTTTCACATAATACAAGCCTAAACCGAATCCCTTAACATCATGCCTGTTACCCGTTGGTACTCTATATAACTTTTCAAAAATCATTTTCTGATTTTCTTTACTGATACCAAGTCCATTATCATGAACGGCAACCACAAATGCGCTTTCCTCATTACGAGTCATTACTTTTATATCACGCTTAACAGGTGAATATTTTATGGCATTGTCCAGAAGATTACAGATGATATTCTGAAAATGCATCATGTCCGCAGTCAACTGACTATTCTCAGCGTTGGGAATCATCTTTAAAGTGCCTTCTGCACTTCGAATCACCAGGTCAAACCGTGAAATACATTGTTCAATGATGTTGTGGGCATTAAAAGTTGTAAAATCAAGTTTGAAAGTACCCTCCTCAAGAACAGACATCTGTAATACCTGTTCAACCTGCTGTTGCAAACGCTGGTTTTCATCAAAGATCATCCGGGCATATTTACGCGTTTTATCTTCAGATAACGGATTAACGGATTTTATGAGCAACTCACTGGCTAATGAAATTGTTGAGATGGGAGTTTTAAGCTCATGAGTCATATTATTCACAAAATCTGATTTGATTTCTGATAGTTTCTTTTGCCGATTAAATGAAAAGATCATATAGGTAAAAGCAAACCCTACTATAGATATAAAGAGCAATGAAATCAACATCCATGGGATAATCCGACTTAATAATACACTACTTTCATTTGGAAAATAAACCCCTAAAATCAACTGTTCTTTCTTGTACAAGCATGATAAAGATGCTCTGTGATTTGATTTGAGGATGTTCCTTTTCTCATTGCCATCGTCACCGGCAAAGAAAGCTCCTGATTCAGGATCAAACACACCCCAAACATATTGTCTTGTGATTTCCATTCCACCAAATTCTTCATGCATAAGGGAATCAAGACGCAAAGGATTAATGGCTGTCAACACTTGCATAGTACGATGATCGCAATCAGCACTACAAACAAATGGTTCCATTTCATCTGTAGCTTTTTCATCAAACATTCGGTTAACAACACTCTTTAGTGTAACACTAACACTATTATCAAATAATTCTTCCTGTAACCTTAATGCATTTCTCATCCAGTAAAACTGTATGAAAATGATTCCTACCAACGCCAGAGCTGTAAAAGATATAATGATTGCTATGTTGTTCTTTTTCATTAAATATAAGTTATCAACCACAAAAATAAGATAAATAGCAGTAGAATTACAGCGAAAGGCTGCCTCACTATGATCAGCATCACCTTCATTCATTCTAATTTGATACGTTTAATCCTCCCATGCCTCAATTGCTATTATCATTATAGGGATTGCCGTTTGTCTCTTCTATATAAACTGCCTATCTTTAATTTCCGTATTTTTGCTGTAAATTAAAGTAAAATGGCAAAAACTTCATCATTTAAGTATCTGGGTAATCTTCAGCTTGAAGTAAAACATGAAAAATCGGGACAGGTATTTATTACAGATGCTCCGGTAGATAATAATGGTAAGGGATCCGCTTTCTCTCCTACTGATCTGTTAGCAACATCTCTCGGTGTTTGTATGGTCACTATTATGGGAATGGCATCACAAACACATGGATTTAGCATGGAAGGAGTTAGAGGAGAGGTGACAAAAATAATGGCATCTGACCCACGTCGTGTTGATGAGATTATTGTAGACCTCCATTTCCCAGATAATGGCTATACTGAGAAAGAAAAAAAGATCATTAATCAAATTACTAAAACGTGTCCGGTTGCCTTTAGCCTGCACCCTGAATTAAAACAAGTAGTGAATGTTATATTTGAGTGAGATCTCTTTATAAATTCTGCAGGAACTGATGATTTAATAGTAACACATATTTATGAAAATTGAAATAGGCACTAAGGGAATTGAGCGGATAACGGTAACTCAGGATTTAACAGCCACAGCTTATGGATCAGGTTTAGTGGATGTGTTTGCAACACCAGCTATGATTGCCCTTATGGAAAAAACATGTCAGCTGAGTGTGCAAGCATTATTACCGTCAGAGCATATTACTTTAGGTACTATGGTTAATGTGAAACATCTTAAGGCAACACCAATTGGCAGGGCAGTTGAATGTACCTCAGAATTGATAGGCCAGGACGACCGGAAACTAATTTTTGCCGTGCATGCTTTCGACGAATTTGGAATGATTGGAGAAGGATTGCACGAACGGTTTATTGTAAATAAGAATGATTTTCTTAATAAGCTCAAAACAAAATATATGAGCTTGTGAAAAATCAGACAAAAGCATCAATAATTTTAAACCTAACAAATATTCCCTATTAAATACTCTCAAATGAATGATAATAAAGATAGCTCAGCTAAAACAACTGACTCGCAATCTTTTCTTGCAAAATCACCTGCTGGTCTGGAAGAAGTTCTAGCCGGAGAATTGAGTAAATTAGGAGCAGAAAATATCGAAATTCTGAAAAGAGCTGTTTCATTTGAGGGTAACCAAAGATTGTTGTATAAGGCAAATTACCATTGTCGAACAGCTTTGCGAATATTAAAGCCAATAAACCAAATTACTTTCAGAGACGAAAGAGAGTTTTATAACCGGATACACGATATACCATGGGAAGATTACATGGAACCTGATCATACATTATCCATTGATTCAACTATAGGGAATTCCATTTTCACACATTCACATTTCGTATCACAACGGGCCAAAGATGCTATAGTAGATCGCTTTAGAGAAAGAACGGGCATTAGGCCATCTGTTGATCTTGAAAATCCTGTTCTCCGTATCAATCTTCACATATATAAAGATACGGTAAACGTATCACTAGATAGTTCAGGTGCGTCATTACATAAGAGAGGTTATCATACGGTGAACGCCGAAGCTCCATTAAACGAAGTATTAGCAGCAGGCATGATAATGCTTACGGGATGGCATGGTGAATCTAACTTTATCGACTGGATGTGTGGATCAGGTACATTATTAATAGAAGCTGCTATGATTGCAATGAATCTTCCGGCAGGCCAGTTCAGGGAAGAATATGGTTTTATGAAATGGAAGGACTTTTCTCCACAGTTGTGGAATAAAGTGAAGGATGAAGCTTTAACTGATCAGCGTGATCTGGATATCGAAATAAGAGGTTCAGATATTTCAGCCCGTAACCTTAAAGCTGCAGAAGCTAATATTCGAAATGCTTCTTTGCACAAGGATATAAAACTTCAGGTGGCTGATTTCAAAGATATAAAGCCTCCCGAAGGAGCCGGTATTTTAGTCAGCAATCCGCCTTATGGAGAACGAATTGAAGTGGATGATCTGCAAGAACTGTATCGTGATATGGGTAGTGCACTTAAAAGAAACTTTGAAGGCTATAAAGCATGGCTAATATCTTCAGATCTTCAAGCCATAAAATTAGTAGGATTAAGGCCAATGGCGAAGAAGATTCTGTGGAATGGCCAGCTTGAATGTCGCTTTGTAGGATTTGATCTTTACCATGGTAGCAAGAAAGATAAATATAAATAAGTAAAACCTTTATTTTCAATAAATAAGGAGAATATTTAGCATCTACTGACATTCAATTTACTATTAAAAACAAAGGTGCTTCTGCACCTTTGTTTTTAATGATTCATAAATGAAATTTCTCAAACAGCTCCTCTGGCAAAGGTATCACCTCCTTCCAGTCTGCCTGACATATAACCATTTTTAAACCAGGTCATTCGTTGTTCTGAGGTTCCATGAGTAAAAGCATCAGGAACAATAGTACCCTGAGTCTCCATTTGAATACGATCATCACCAACCGCCGAAGCTGCTTGTAATGCCTCAGCAATATCACCTTCTTCCAGGATATTGAGTGTATTTTGAGCATGATATGCCCAAACACCGGCATAATAATCAGCCTGAAGTTCCAGCAGTACGGTAAGTCGATTTGCTTGTTTTTGATTTGTGTTACTTCTTGCTTCGTTTACTTTACCTAATGTCCCCAACAAATGTTGCACATGATGGCCGACCTCATGTGCCAGCACATAAGCTATTGCGAAATCACCGGGAGCTCCAAAACGCTCTCTCAATTCATCACAAAAGCTAAGATCTATATAAACACTCTCATCAGCAGAGCAATAGAAAGGACCACTTGCAGAACTGGCTGAGCCGCAACCTGACTGCACACCACCTCTAAAAAGAACTAGCTTAGGAACCCGGTATGTTTCACCATAAGATGCAAATATAGAACCCCAGATTTCCTCAGTATCAGCAAGCACTACTGAAACAAATTGAGCCATGCTATCCTGAGCTGCTGTTGTTGGAACTTCCTGTGACGATTGGTTATTCATTACATTTAGCACCTGTGATGGATCTCCACCAAGCAACCATACTATGGCTACAATAACGATGGTACCAATACCACCACCCATAGCTATCTGACCACCTGACATGCCTCTGCGGTCATCAACATTTGTACTTCCTCTTCGACCTATCCATTTCATGATGATACATATTAACTGATTAATATCCTTATTTACAAATAATTATTCTGATGCCGGTTTAACTTAATAGCTCTCTCGGCAAACAATTATGCAAATTATTCACCTTAAAAATAGTAATTATTATTGGACGATTGCATACTCTAAAATATTTTAACAGCAAATACTCATCACCTGCTTTTCTTATCTTTGATGATCAATTTCTGTTGTATCAATTCAATAACCTTGCCAACCGATAACTACATAACACAATTTGCCGAAGTACTTCTTCCATTGCCTATAAAAGGGTATTTCACTTATAGAATACCGAAGGAGATGAACAATGAAATCATCCCCGGCATTAGGGTTGTAGTTCAGTTCGGTTCAAAGAAACTATATACGGCGTTAGTACGCCGACTAACTGATCAACCACCAAAGGTTGTCTCAGCAAAATATATTTTGTCAATAGTTGATCCTATACCGGTTGTAAATGAAATGCAATTACTTTTCTGGGAATGGATGGCAAACTACTATTTGTGTACTGTTGGAGAAGTGATGAATGTTGCGCTTCCTTCCGCCTACAAACTGGCAAGTGAAACAAGAATTGTTCTTGATCCCGAATATATACACGATTCTGAAACACTGTCTGACAATGAATTCCTGATTATAGAAGCTCTTAATATTCAGAAAATACTAAGCATTACTGAAATTAGCAGGATAGTGGGTATTTCAAAGGTAATACCCATTATTAAGACTATGTTGGAGAAGAAATATATAAGGGTTGACGAGGAAATAACAGAACGGTATAAGCCCAGGATAGAGTGGTTTGTGCGTATATCAGAAAAGTATAAAGATGAAAGCCTTTTGCAATCTGAAATGGACAAGTTAAATACTAAAGCCTTCAAACAACTACAACTTCTAATGGCTTATATCAATCTTTCTCACTGCTTCACAGACAGTATAAAAGAAATAAGCAAGTCTGATCTTTTAAAAACACCGGCAGTGAATGCTTCACAACTAGATGGATTAGTCAAGAAAGGGATATTAGAGATCTATCAGAGAAACATTAGCAGGCTTGAGACCAAAGATTCTACTCATGTAATAGAGAACATTAAGTTTACGCATGCTCAGCAACTTGCTTATGATTCGATTATTGAAAATATTCACAAACCAAATGTCGCATTGTTAAAAGGCGTTACATCCAGTGGAAAAACTGAAATTTACATAAGGCTAATAAATGAAGCAATTAGTAATGATCAACAGGTTTTGTATCTGTTACCTGAGATTGCACTGACCTCCCAAATTGTAAAAAGGCTTCAGAAGTTTTTTGGTAATGATGTGGGTGTATACCACTCCCGGTATAATGAATTCGAACGTATTGAGATCTGGAGTAAAGCAAACGAATCAATGGTTAAAGAAAATACTGGAGCGGCATTCAAAATAATTCTCGGTGCCAGGTCAGCAATGTTTCTTCCTTTTAAAAATCTTGGATTGATTATAGTGGATGAAGAACATGACGGATCTTATAAGCAAGCCGATCCGGCACCTCGATACAATGCTCGTGATTCAGCTATTATGCTGGGAAAAATGCATAATGCCTTTGTTCTGCTTGGTTCTGCCACACCTTCCATAGAAAGTTTCACTAATGCCAATAGTGGAAAGTATAAACTGGTTGAGCTCAATGAAAGATATGGTGGTATTCAAATGCCTGAAATCAGGATTGTTAATATTAAAGAAGAAACCCGCTTCAAAAGAATGAAGTCGCACTTTTCTCCTCAATTGCTTGAAGAAATTGAGAAGGCCATAAGTAAAGGAGAGCAAGTAATTCTATTCCAAAACAGACGTGGTTTTTCGCTTCGAATGGAATGTGAAACCTGTAACCATATTCCCGGATGCGTACAATGTGATGTTACCCTTACTTATCACAAACACATTAATATGCTAAAGTGTCATTACTGTGGATATACACAAACAGTTCCTAAAGTATGTCCTGAATGTGGTAGTCCTTTAGTTAAACTTAAAGGATTTGGCACTGAGAAAGTTGAAGAAGAACTGGCATTGCTTTTCCCTGATATTACTATTGCCAGAATGGATCTGGATACAACCCATACAAAGCATGGATACCATAAAATCATGTTGGAGTTTGAAACACGAAAAACTGATGTTCTTGTCGGAACCCAAATGGTTACTAAAGGCCTTGACTTTGATAATGTTAGTCTGGTTGGCGTACTCAATGCCGATGGCTTGATAAGTTATCCTGATTTCCGTGCTATTGAGCGCAGCTACCAGATGCTTGCCCAGGTAAGTGGCAGAGCTGGAAGGAAATCAAAACAGGGATTGGTTCTGATTCAAACTTACAATCCTTCGCATGCAATACATAAGTGGGTAGTTGATAACGACTATTTGTCAATGTACAATCAAGTATTGCATGATAGGCAAAAATTCTCCTACCCCCCATATTATAGACTCATTACTATTTCCTTAAAACACAAGGATGAGAGATTACTGGATAAAGCTGCTTCAAAACTGGCGGAAATGCTCAAACCCTTATTTGGCAAATTAATGTTGGGTCCGGAGTATCCTAATGTTTCCAGAGTGAAAAACTTATACTTAAAGAATCTGCTATTAAAGATAGGTAAAGGTCAAATAGGTCAAAATCTCAAAATTGAAACAGCACGTCAAATTGAACTATTCAAACAATTGCAGGATTTCAAATCTGTAAGAGTTGTTGTTGATGTAGATCCGATGTAGTTAGATATAGTATTGAAAATAGCAAAGCATCGGGGTTTTAATAAGCATACAATCTCAAATCTATTATTCATCCCAACATATTTGTACCAGAGATACATTATTGTTAACCTCTCACACCAGATATAATTTCTTCAATGAGAGGACAGAATTCCTAAAGAAATTTTAATTCAACGTTTTAACAGGATTACCTATTATAATGCTTGTGGCATTAAGTCAAACTTACTTATCCTTTTCCTCCTCCTCTATAATGAGATAAATATCCTCATTATCTTTCTTGAAAAGGTACTTTTCGCGAGCAAATTTCTCTAATTTAGTCGAATCCGATAATTCAACAAGCGCAGTAGAGTCCTTATTTATCTCACTCTTGTAAAATTCCTTCTGCTGCCTTTGTTTGTTGAGTGTACGGCCATAACGAACCTGAGAGATAAAGTTATTCCTGTCGAAAAATGTTAACCATACAAGGAATGCCACCAGTGCCAGCAGATATTTATTGTAAAGAAAAGGAGGTATTCGCTTAAACATACCTGCAGTTTTAAATTGTTTTCAGGCTATTGGATAAATATATCCTTAAGTTTAGGATTGACTTTAATCTCAACAAATATAATTAAGTAATGCGTTGGTTAACTATGGTAGGTTAAATAAAGAATATGGCTTTTTCACTTTTTATGGTAGAAAAAACATGACTGCATTATAATCCAATCTCCTCTGCAATACCAGCCATGGCCAATAAAGCTATCTCTGCAAATTTATCTAATGGGATGCCTATCTTTTCACATTCCATAATATTCTCCCGTTTGACAGAAGCCGCAAATGCCTTTTCCTTCATTCTTTTTGTAACAGACTTAGGTTTAACAGAAGCTACCTTTCTATCGGGATAAACATACACAGTAGCGGTAATGAGTCCTGTAATTGTTTCTCCCGCAGCCAATGCATGTTGGAACTCAATAGTACGTTCCATTCCGGTAGCATCTTCATTATGCATCCTGATTGCATCAACAACATCCTCGTCAACTCCCATTTCAGTAAGTATTCTTGCTGTTTCAAGGGCATGAGTGTATGGATCGGCGTTTGTCACTTCAACATCAAGGTCGTGAAGTAATCCAGCTTGCGACCACTTGTCAGCATCCCTGCCCAAGTGATCGGCCAATGCTCTTAATACTGCTTCCGATGCCAAAGAATGGGCTATCATTCGTTCACTCTTTACATAGGTTCTTAGTAATTCCAATGCTTGCTCTCTGGGTAATAACATGATTATTGGTTTAAAGACTTAAGGTAAAAGTTGAAAAATTAAAATGGTTAATTCAATTATTTGAAGTTCACAATGATAAGAATTGAATAGATCTCTTGAAAATTTATTTATACGCCCTCATTCGGCGAACTCCAATTACTACAAATTGTCAGCATTACACCATTCATTATAGGCTATTTACTAATGTATATCCAGCCCATGCAACATATAAATGCTGTGCTTAATTATTTTGGTTATTTCATAAAGGTACTCTTCAACAGCCCTCACACTGCCAGGCAAAGTATAGACCATTGAGCTCCCGATTACACCTGCTACTCCCCTGCTAAGTAATGCTGCCGATTTTTCGGTACCATATTTAACTCTTATCAGTTCCATTATTCCAGGTATCTTTTTATCAAGTAGTGGTTCAATCACATCAACAGTAATATCACGAGGACTTATTCCGGTTCCACCTGTAGTAAATAACATGTCAATCCCATTTAAATTATCGATGATTTCTTTTAAATCCTTCGGGCTATCGGGAATAACAACTCTATCTATCTCAACTTTCCAATTCAGCGAATTAAAAAAATCACTCAGAATATTAACTACAGCAGGACCGCTTTTATCGGGATATTCTCCGGCACTAGCCCGGTCACTAAGAGTAACAACCGAAATTTTAAAAACTCTTGGTATATATTGAACTTTATCTCCAGCTTTAATTGTACCTGTTTTGAGTACCCTGCAAAAGATTCCTTCCTTTGGCATCACGCAATTACCAACTTCACGATAGATGGCACAACCATCACCATGGCAACTTTTCCCAATCTGGGTTACTTCAAGCTCTGTATCACCTATTATGAAGCGATCAAGAGGACGTGTTTGATATAAAACAATTCCACTAGTGGTTATATTCTCTGCAAATTCACCATATGCAAGCTTCCTACCAGCTTGTTTTTCAAACTTATCAAAACTCTCAGTTCCTAATAAACTAACCTGACGATGCCATTTACCACTATGAGCATCATTTTGTACACCCAGGATTGTCAATTCAATGGATGGTACAGGAGATTTAACAACACCTTTTTTCTCTGATATATTGACTGATACGACTATTGGTTCCATTTGAATTTCATTCTAAACTTTTTATAATATAGTTTTAAATCTCCAGGCCCTAAAAAAACTCAAGGAGCTTGAAAATAGCGATAATCCTAGAGCACCTAAAAACATTGATAAAATATTAACCGGTAATAATGCAAAGTACTTTATTGCGATACCCATGCTTATCATAAAAGCTATCAGTAAATAGCTTTTATGACTGAACATACGGAATAGGCTTGGCATTTCATCTTCCATAACATCAATACGTGAGATATACCTGGCAGTTACTTTAATGAATACTAATTTGGTAAAAATGATTGATCCTAAAAAACTTACCAAAACAAAATTCAGTATTGGTGTTTTGGTTATTAATATCCCTTCCCACGCTGTCATGAAGACCCTAATGGCGGCAAACATCCAAAAGCTTGCCATTGCAAAAAAAAGCCATTGACGAGGGATCCTGATTTTGAGTTTATTAATTAAAGTGTTAATGTTTATCATTGTTTATCAAGCACCAATATCTGTTTTTATCTTCTCAACCAAGCTAATTTCACTGATTACCATTTTCCTATCAACGGCTTTACACATATCATAAATAGTTAGCAATGCTACTGATGCGGCAGTAAGAGCCTCCATTTCCACCCCGGTTTGACCCTGACATCGTACCATAGTATGTACAGTAATCCCATCTGACCCCGGCTCAGTTATGACTTCAACCTTAGTAAGCTGAAGGGTATGGCAAAGGGGTATTAAGTAAGGAGTCTGTTTCGCTGCTTGAATTCCTGCAATTTCTGCAACAGTTAGAACATCACCTTTCTTAAGTTGATTGTCTATGATAAGGCTTAATGTTTCAGGTTGTAGATAGATTTTACCAGTTGCACGGGCAATTCGATCTTGTACATTCTTGATACTAACATCGACCATGTTGGCCTTTCCTTTCTCGTTTATATGGCTCAATTTCACAGAATCCTTATGTTTCATTCTTCCAAATTTATCCTGATTAATAACTCTTTCAATATCTCAATACCAATTTCAAAATGAAACCAACTCAATAATAACAAGGTAATTAGGATAAATTACTTATCCGCCTATATTATAAAATTCACCGGTATAATTATAGCTACCACATGCCGGTTTATTGTCAACAGCACGTTTTAGAGCTTCAGCCACACCAAGTTCTCTAACATCAAATTCCTGATCATTGAATAGACAAGGTTTAATTTTTCCATTGGCGGTAAGTCGAAGTCTGTTACAGTGTGCGCAATCACCTCCTGAACCACCTTCAACTATTGAGAAGTGCCCTGTTGATAGACTCATTTGTTGTATAAAACGGACCTGGATATTCCTGCTTTTAGCAAATTCCCTGACCGATTGTGAATCTTCATCATTAGAAGATTCCTTAACAACACAATTCAACTTCAATGGTTTTAATCCTGCATCCAAGGCAGCATCAATTCCACGAATTACATCCTGAATATTTCCACCACGTGTTAAATATTCGAAATGCGATGGATTCAAGGTATCAAGACTAACATTTACTCTTTGTAAACCAGCTTCTCTTAGTGCAATAGCATATTTTGATAGCAGAATACCATTTGTAGTCATTGATAGGTCCTTAATCCCATTAATTGCACTTATTTGTTCAACGAGCCTAACAACATCATGCCTTACCAGGGGCTCGCCACCGGTGATTCGCACTTTTGAAACTCCCAAAGACACTGCCACCTTAACAACTTCAGTTATTTCTTCAAAAGAGAGAATTTGATTATGTGAAAGCAATCTCACTCCTTCTTCCGGCATACAGTAACGACAACGTAAGTTACATCTGTCGGTAACTGATATTCTGAGGTAGTTTATATTTCTATTAAAATTATCGTACATAACTGATATTGAACTGACTAAAGACGCCTATAATGGTTATATTTTGATTTATACCTAATTCCTCAAACTTCAAGGCTTCTTTAAAATTGTCTAACTTCTCTTAACTCACCTGGTTTAATGTTATCTTCTCCAATATTTATTGAAATAACGCCCCAGGCCTGTTCAAATGCATGAATATGTGCAGAACCGTGATATTCGAGTGGTTCTATTTTACCCAATGCATATTTGACCGGAATGAATGATTTGCGATCAGTTCTTTTTCGAATATATCCTGTTGCCATAGGCAATTTTACTATTTTAGGTTGAAAGACACCACCCATAAGCCTGTAAATTAATGGTTTTACAAGCATTTCAAATTGTACGAATGAAGAAACTGGATTTCCGGGAAGTCCAAAAACAAACTTACCATTTTTCGTTGCAAACAAAGTTGGTTTACCGGGTTGTACAGCCATGCTTCTGAATTTAACTTCCAGACCAGCTGCCTCAATCACAGCAGGCACATAGTCAAACTCTCCTAATGAAACACCTCCCGTAATAAGCAATACATCACAAACCGAAAGGGTATCTTCAATAAGCTTCTGAGTATCAGTAGGATTATCGGGGGCAATTCCAGCATAATAGGGAGTTATTCCAATTTGTTGCACCTGTGCAATAAGCTGATATGCATTACTGTTACGTATTTGCCCTCCAACCGGTGAAGTACCTGGTTCCACCAATTCATCCCCGGTTGTAATTATTCCAATTGACGGCAGTTTATAAACTTCAGGTGTCACACATCCCACGGCTGCCATCATTGCAATGTGCTGAGGCTTGATTTGCATACCCTGTTTTAGAATCAGCTGTCCTTTCTTTACATCTTCAGCTTTAAATGCAATATTGTTGGAAGTTGATGACTTCTGAAATGTAATTGTATTATCATCATTCAATCGCACATGCTCAACCATTAAGATGCAATCGGCACCCTGCGGAACTATTGCTCCAGTCATTATCTTGGAACATTGATGCTGTGATATCTTCTTGGTTGGCGTTACACCTGCAGCAATAGTCTCAATTATCGTTAACGGGCCAGGCAGGTCAGCTCGTCGACATGCATAACCATCAACGGCAGCTTTATCAAAGGGGGGCATATCCACGTCAGAATAAACATCAGACGCAAGAATGCGACCAAGGCTCGCATTCATTGTAATGTGCTCCTTAACCGGCATTACAATTGCCGTATTTACAATAGATAAAGCTTCTTCAAAGGTGATCATTGCAAGTTATGCTTAAGAATTTGCAAAGATAAACATACCTTCATAACTAAAGGGGCGTTTGCTAATATTTAGAATTATAGATATTTATTGATTAGCAGCGGCTTTCATCATTTTGTACTGCATAAGTACAAGTCCGTCTGCTAATCCTATCTTAGGTGCTGATACAATTTGAAGGTCAGTCCATTTGAGAATTTTAATAAATATTTGAGCCGCTGGTACAATAACATCAGCACGGTCAGGACGCAATCCCATTTTCTCAATTCTTTTCTCAAGCGGCATCGTGTTCAATTGCTTATAAGCAAATTGCAACTGATCAAGATTAACAATATTATTATAGGCATTACCATATAACTTAGTAATTTTGTTGATGTTACCACCTGATCCTATTACATTCATTCTACCAAAATCCGCTTTGAACAGGTTAAGCCATTTGTGCATCTTATCCCATTCATCATCCGGCACAGCATCGGCTAATAATCTGATTGTACCTAACTTGAATGAATTTGACGTAATAAAATCCTTACCATCAATAATAGAAAGCTCAGTAGAACCACCACCCACGTCTATATATAAAGTCTTAGTGAAAGCTTTATTAACCATTAGGTTACTAAAGCTGCTTATAATATTCGCTTCCTGAATTCCATCAATCAAGTCAATAGTTAATCCGGATTCTTTACGGACAATATCCATAACTTCCTTGTTATTAGATGCTTCACGCATTGCAGAAGTTGCGGCAGCGAGATAACTTTCAGGCTGATATACATCTATGAGCAGTTTAAATGCTTTCATAGTTTTTACTAAGTATTCTGTCTTCTGGTCAGATATTCGACCTAAAGTAAATACATCCATTCCCAAACGAATTGGAATCCGGAGCAAAGTGGCCTTTTCAGTAACAGGCCCTCCTTTTGTTTCAAATACATTAGCAAATAAGAGACGTACTGCATTTGAACCAATGTCAATCCCTGAAAATAGCATAGCTGCTTTGTTAGTATAAGATATTATTTCTATTCTTAAGTTTTAAAAAGGGCCTTCTAATAACTTTTGTACTCCATCTTTGTAAGTAAACAATGATAATCCCTTTTCATCTAGAATTGCATATGAATAATTGGTAATCCAATCACCTAAATTGATATAATGTCCTCCTTCAGGAATTGGAACATGACCGGGATAGTGTCGATGACCAAATATAAAATAACCTATATCAGGATTATCTTTTTTGTACTTTTTAGCGAAAGCATACAATCGCTCTGTCGATAAATCGAAAGTACCATAAACATCAATGATTTTTTTATCCTTCAAAACATTTGCATACCTGCTCTTGCGTGAAAAATAAAGTGCCAAACGAGTTCCTATGTCAGGATGTAACCATCTGAATAACCACTGATTTGGTTTAAACTCAAAAACCTTTTTAAGAAACTTGTAACCAAGGTCACCCGGGCCCAATCCATCACCATGGGCAAGAAAGAACTTTTTACCATTCCATTCACGAATAAGGCGCTCCCTATGCAATTGAATACCAAGCTCTTTTTGGAGATAATCAAATGCCCAAATATCATGATTGCCTCTAAAAAGATACACTGGTATGCCTTTATCAGTAATTTCGGCAAGCTTACCGAATAACCGCGCAAAACCCCTTGGAATTACAGTTCGATATTCAAACCAAAAATCGAATACATCACCCATTAAATAAAGCTCATTAGCATCCTTTTCCACAAGATCCAGCCATTTAACTAATAGTATTTCACGTTTTAAACTGGCGTCGTGATCAGGAATACCTAAATGAAAGTCAGAGGCAAAATAAATTTTCAAGGTTTAACTATTTAATTAGGATTAGCTAATTTAATTGATTATTGGTTTCACCCTTATTAAAATATCGGCTAAGCCATTCTTCAAACTGAAGAATATTCTTTGAATGATTAATTACTCTATAATTTTGATTTATCAGAATGTACGATGGCAATGGGGGATTATTTAAATCACTTAGAATTTTTGAACTTTGACCAGTTGTGTCAATCATGTTCATTCCCCATAATTTGTCCAAAGCTATCACGGTAGACCATCTTTTAACATCAGGATAAAATGCAATAGTATAAATTCTGAAATTCTCATCTACATACTTTTCACTTATTAATTTGATCCTTCTATTAGCCACCCTACTCTCAACGTTATTATCCCAAAGATACAAAAGAGTTAAACCACCAGGCAGAGGATCAACATTCATCAATTTGTTATTTATCCCGGGAAGAGTTATCTTATTTATTAAGAAATCCTCATTGAGAAGTCTGCTTTGACTATTGATATCCCCAAATAATCTCCGGTAATATTCCAATTTATTATGTAACCAAATACTATAAGGATGTCCTGAATGATATTGTTGTAATAATGAATCCGTTAAATAAAACCACTCATAATCAATAGGATAATTAAATACCGGCGATTGTTTGATAACACTATTTAGAGCCCTGAAGATTCCAATTGATGAGGGATTTTGACGAAGATAGCTTTTAGCGGTTAAATTGGCTTCTTGCAGCAATATATCAAAAGAGTCTGTAACCTTTTCTCTTACTATTGAAAAGCTATCAGTTGCTTGCGAATTAATAAAATGATAAGCAAGTGAATCAGCTTTATTCTCCATAGTTTGGATAAAATTAAAAAACTGAATAAAACTGACATTTAAGCTGTCAGAATCTTCTAGTGTTTTCTTATCGGTAATTGAAAGATTAATAGTATCCTTTGGCAAGACAATAAATTCAATTTCTGTATCCTTATTTTGAATTACATAAATCCCCTGAGTATCTATATCTAATGAAAAAACCGCTTGATTATCATGTGGTTTCATCAGAGAATCAATAGGTATTACAGCACCAGTATCTATTTCCATCAAGAAAACCGGATAATCTTTGTCAATCCCATGGATATTAATTATTGTCTTATCTTGATTAATCATGGAACAAGCACCTAACAAAACTGCCGTGCTGAGCATGGCAGTTAAATATTTAGTGATCTTATATAATGCAGTAAAGAGCATCATAAACAGTTAAAAATCTGTTTCGTGCAATAATTCGATAATTATTTTTGTCATAAATGGTTCAGCCTTACCTGCAGCTTCCAGCACCATTTGATGAGATACGTCAGAAATTTTTCCAACAACTCCAAGATCAGTGATTATAGAAACAGCAAAAACAGTCAATTGCATGTGGCGGGCAGTAATTACTTCCGGAACTGTTGACATGCCCACAGCATCAGCTCCAATAATATGCAAATATTTGTATTCGGCAGGCGTTTCAAATGTCGGCCCCGTTACGCCGGCATAAACGCCTTTCTGTAGTTTAATGCCTTCTCTGGCTGCAATATCTTCAACTTTAGCAATTAAATTATGGTCATAGGCTTCCTTCATATCAGGGAATCGGGGGCCAAACTCTTTATAATTAACGCCCATTAATGGATTAGTTCCCATCAGATTGATATGGTCAGTAATTATCATAATATCTCCAACATTAAAGATTGGATTTAAGCCTCCACTCGCATTAGAAACAACTAGCAATTCAATACCTAACAGCTTCATAACTCTAATTGGAAATGCAATATCCTGCATTGTCCATCCTTCATAAAAATGGAAGCGACCTTGCATTGCAATTACCTGTTTTCCTCCCAACTGCCCAATAATTAAATGGCCAACATGGCCTTCAACAGTCGAAACTGGGAAATTAGGGATTTCGGCATAAGGAATCTCCTTCTCTATATTAATCTGTCGGGTTAAGCCACCCAAACCTGAGCCCAAAATTATACCAACCTGTGGCTTGTTTGAAATAAGTGAAGAGATGTAGTTAACGCTTTCTTTTATCTTGTCTAACATAATTTAAAATGATTTTATCAAATATCTGCTTATCTCTTTCATGAAATTCTATTTCCATAGGGATATAGTAAAATGGCAATTGAGAAGCATTGTCTATAATGGACGGATCAAGCATTCTCATTGCATCTTTCTCAGTTGTAACAAGCAATTTGTTTCGGGTGTAAATATCGGAATAATTTTGTTTGATCTGGTTAATATCTTCGGGAGTGTATTTATGATGATCATTAAAATGCATAGTTATTAATTCATGACACTTACTTCTTAGCTCATATTCTAGTGGATAAGGATTGGCAATCCCAGCTACGAGCAAAATTATACCATAATGGCAGTCCGTATCGATGACTTCTTCTTTTTTCCACAAAGAGCGGATAGCTCCATATTTAACGAAAGAAAATAACACCTTTTGATAAGTCAAAGGTTTAATCCCATCAATAATTGACTTCCTTTCAATTGGCGAAAGAACAATAGGAGTTTTGCTAATAACAATAACATCAGCTCTTTTCATTCCACTGCGAGCTTCTCTTAATGTCCCATATGGGAGTAGATAGTCATTTGAGAATAATTTATGGTAATCGGTTAACAAAATTGATAAACCCGGCTTCACATACCTATGTTGGAATGCATCATCCAGAATAATCACGTCGGTTTCAGGATGATAATTCTGAAGTTTATCGATTCCATTTCTCCTCTTCTCATCAACAGCTACAGTAATCAAAGGGAATTTATTGTAAAATTGTGCCGGTTCATCACCAATAGTACTTGCATGATCATCTGAGTTTGCCAATTTAAACCCGCTCGTTCTACGCCCATAACCTCTGCTGAGTGTGGATACTTTATAAGAAGTATTAAGTAAATTAATCAGATATTCAACATGTGGTGTCTTACCGGTACCACCAGCAGAAAGATTTCCTACAGAAATAATAGGCATCTTATAAGTAGTCGAAGGAAGAATTTTCAGGTCAAACAGTAAGTTCCTAAACCGGGTAGCTAATCCGTATAATAATGAGAAAGGAAGAAGAAATAACCTTAGAAATTCCATGCCTTAAAATTAATTATTTTACATAACAATACAATAAAAACAGTAAATTTATTGCCTGATTACAATCAAGCAGATTATAACGTTGCTTTTTAGCAACATTCAATACAGTAGAAAAGTCAACAATATATAAAATAAGCGAATGGCAGACACAGTGAAATTATACAACTTGACAGATGTTATTGAAACTCTTGCACCTGTTCAAACGCAGGAAAGCTATGATAACAGTGGCCTGATAGTAGGTAATAAACTGGATATTATAACAGGAGCACTGATTACTCTGGATATCACTGAGAAAGTTATTAATGAAGCAGTTACTTTGGGATATAACCTGATTATATCTCATCACCCTATTATCTTCAAACCACTGAAACGATTAAATGGCAATACAGCAACAGAACGTTGTATTATGTTAGCCATAAAACATGGCATTGCATTGTATGCCGCACATACAAATCTTGACAATTCGTTAAAAGGCGTGAATGCCATACTTGCAGATAAACTTAAAATAATACCTTCAGGAATTCTCCAACCTCTCAAAGGAATGCTTCGGAAACTTGTTGTTTATGTTCCTTTAAGTCACCAGGATGCAGTACGTGAGGCAATGTTTCAATCAGGAGCCGGAGTAATTGGCAACTATGATTCATGTAGCTTTAATTCACAAGGTCAAGGAACATTTAGAGCAAAGGAAGGAAGTAATCCATATGTTGGGTCTCAGGGCAAATTACATATGGAACCTGAAATAAGAATAGAGACAATATTACCTTTCTGGCAAGAATCAAAAGTTATTGACGCTGTTTTGAAGGCACATCCCTATGAGGAAGTAGCCTGGGATTCATATGACCTCAATAATGAACACATGCAAATTGGAGCTGGAATTTATGGACAACTTCAAAATCCAATGGATGAAATTGATTTCCTGAAACATATTAAAAATGTTCTTCGTATTCCATTTCTCAAACATTCTCCATTATTGCACAAAAATATTTTAAAAGTTGGATTATGTGGCGGATCAGGCAACTTCTTATTACAAGATGCAATAAATCATCAATGTGATGTATTTATTACCGGAGAACTTAAGTATCACGATTATTTTATGGCTGAAAATAAAATTCTCCTTATTGAAGCGGGTCACTATGAAACTGAACAATTTAGCAAAGAATTATTATATAGAATACTTAAAGAAAATTTTACTACCTTTGCACTCCAAATTTCAGGGATAAGTTCCAATCCTGTAAACTATCTGTAAATAATTTCCTAAAGAAGGGATAACATGGCAAAAACGTCGAAAGAAAAGAACACCTCAATGAATGAGACCATTGAAGATCAGGTACAAGAAGATAACAATTACATTTCGGCACACGTTTCTTTAACACCCTCTGAAAGCGAAGAATCTGAGATATCAATTGAGAAGAAACTCATCGCGCTGTATAGTCTTCAACAAATAGATACGCAAATCGACAAGATAAGAATAATCAGAGGGGAATTACCTTTGGAAGTAGAAGATCTGGAAGATGAAATCATTGGTCTTCAGACCCGCATTGACAACTATATCCAGGACATTGAAGATCTGCAACAGCAAATCAGGGATAAGGAAAATCAGATCAAGGAAAACCTTAACAATATAAAACATTACGAAGAGAACCAAAAAGAGGTTCGAAATAATCGTGAATATGAATCACTTACAAAAGAAATAGAATATCAAAACCTTGAAATTGCCCTTGCTGAAAAAAGAATCAAAGAATATACACATAATCTTAACCTCAAAAACGAGGAAATAGCTGCAGCTCAAAAAATTCTTGATGAGAGGAAAAATGATCTTGAGATTAAAAAGAATGAACTTTCCGAAATAGTTAATGAAACAGAAAAGGAAGAACAGTCTTTGATCAATAAATCTGAAAACTTACAACATTTTATCGAAGAACGACTGCTAACGGCATATAAACGTATCCGTAAAAACGCCCGTAATGGCCTTGCAGTTGCAAGTGTTGAACGGGATGCCTGCGGTGGTTGTTTTAGCGCAATTCCTCCACAACGTCAGCTTGACATAAGGATGCATAAAAAAATTATTGTTTGCGAATATTGTGGACGAATTCTTGTTGATCATGGACTCGCTTCAAGCATCAACCAATAATTATGATGTTGTCATACAGATAAAGGGGAAAGTTTGACTTTCCCTTTTTTTTATGTTTGTACCTTATGAAAAAAGTCATCCTTATTGTTTTTTTTGTCGTTTTCAATCAGTGTCAGGCTGCTGACTTTAATATGACCAAGGAGTACAATCATGCATATATGGAACTCCTGAGACTTAGATTTGAGAATGCCTCACATATTATAAACAAAGAAAAACTAAGTGACCAGTCAAATCTACCGTATGTTTATCTTCAATCGTATATTGACTTTTTAAAAGTCTTAATTTCTGAGGAAAAGTCAGAGCAGGATAATTTCGTAAATAAAAAACAATCACGAATAAAATCATTGATGACTGTAGACCATAAATCACCATGGTATTTATATTCTCAAGCTCAAATAAACTTGCAATCCAGTGTCATTTTTGTGAAATCAAGCGATTATTTAAAAGCTGCAATTGATATAAAGAAAGCTTACCAACAATTTGTTACTAATAGCCGGCTATTCCCTGATTTTATACCTAATAGGGCTGGTTTAGGTTTATTACATGTTCTTATTGGTTCAATTCCCGATAGTTACAAGTGGATTCCAGGCATTTTCAATATGGAGGGGGATATTAATCGGGGTTTGTTTGAATTAAATAATATTTTATCTGAAAATATTGATGATGATGATTTCCCATTTCTTTTCAATGAATGTCTGTTCATTACATCATTTGTTACCTACAACCTGGCAGGAAATGAATCAAATATAATGATGCTTCTTGATGTTCTTAATGATCAGCGCGTTGAAAGAGAGATTTCCAAGAACCCACTTCTCATATATGCAGTTGCCTCTTTTTATACGCATCAGGGATTGAATGACAAAGCCTTGATGCTGCTCACTAACCGACCATTAGATAATTCATACTATAACTTCTACTATCTCGATTATCTAACCGGTATTGCAAAACTTAACAAATTGGACAAAGATGCCAGAACATATCTTCTAAGATATATTGTGCACTTTAAGGGAAGAAACTTTATAAAAGCCGCATATCAAAGAATAGCCTGGAGTTATTTGATTGAGAATAACATTAGTGAATATAAAAATTACATTTCCAGGATTAAGTTGTTTGGATCAGAAGAAATGGAGGCTGATAAAGAAGCGATGTCAGAAACTCGAAGTGCCAATTTACCAAATCCCGAATTATTAAAAGCACGCCTGCTTTTTGATGGCGGCTATTATGCAAAAGCTTCAGAAATAATGAAGGAAACTAAAAAAGATAAGTTTCCCATTCAAGAATTGGTTGAGTATACATATCGTTATGCTCGCATTCAACATAAATCAGGTAATCTTTCAAAGGCAAAAGCTTTATATCACGACGCATATAAACAGGGCCGTGATCTTCCAAATTATTTTGCAGCCAATTCTATGCTTAACTTAGGTAACATATATGAGCAGGAAGGAAATAATCAACAAGCATTGGTCTGTTACAGAATATGCCTGCAACTTGATTTTAAAGAATATCGAAATAGTATTCAACAAAAAGCTAAAGCAGGATTGAATAGATTAAGTCGTCAATAAAGCAAAGGCTGCTTGTAAAAGCAGCCTTCTCAATCATCAAAACAACCAAACTAATTTATGAGAGTAATTCAATGCCTTAGTACTTAAAACCTAAGGTTACAAGGAACATGGTGCTGGTGACTTTTGTGTAAGCAACAGCAGGATCGGAATTTGCAGGAGCATCATAAAGGTGATGTTCATCATCCATCTGGCTGATCAAACCAGTAAAATCTACAAAAAATTTCTGTCCACGGAAACCAATGCCACCCGAATAAGAGCTTAGTGCAGAATTTGTATTATACCTGTAAGGATTAGCCGATATACTGTAACCACCGCGTAAACTCATCGAACCAAGTCTCATTTCAGCACCGAACCTCAAATTATGAGCTACCAGGTAACCTTCTCTGATGGCTTCATTCTCTTTATCAAAATCATAATCTGATGCTCTGAGTCTTGCATTTGAATAATCCAAATACTGATAATCGGCACTTATGATACCTGATTTACCTATTATAAATCCCACACTAGCCATTGCTTTAAATGGGGTGTTCAGTTCGTATTCATAGAAACCATCAGATGTCTTTCTCATTGAGCCATATAATGTATCAAATGATGACTTAAAAGTGGTACTGTAACTATCCGATATCCCGGAGTAGAAAGTAGGCGTTTCAATCGCTCCGCCAAGACGAATCCAGTCAATTGGTCTAACAATAATACCAACCTTAAGATTAACTCCGGTACCGGAAGTTTCCAGTTCGTCTAGACGACTAAATGATTTGAAATAATCATTCCTGCCTTCAATATCTTCCTCTGTATAAATCGAAGTTTCTTTGTATTTAATATAAGGCACACCCAGTGTTGCCCCAAGGTATACCCGGTCGTTGTAGTTTGCCCCAACTGTAAAAACCATCTCATTGATTGAGCCGCTGGTTTCCATTGTCTTTCTTTGCAAAACATTCCCATCCGGCATATCTATCCAATATTTGCCACTTATTGAATCATAACCCATTAAATAGGTATCATAGGCCAAACCAGAACCAAAATCATCCAAATCATTGAGACTTAAATTATTCTCATTGGCATAATTAATATAAGGTGTTAAATAGCTGGAACTTTCATTAAAACCGTCAATTACTAGCCGGTTATTAAAGTTTGCAAGCCGGTTCAGTCCAAATCCGAACTGCAGATTCTTCCATTCTGATGAAGGATTGCGAAGTGCTGGATTAGAGACCATGACAATTCCTACATTCCCTATATTGAAATTATAACGTTCATCTTCATTAAAGTCACTAAAATAGTTGGATTCAGTTGATCCAATAAATATTGTAGGGGTAACAGTCACCTCTGAGCTTCTATAAAGTCCTATTCCTGCCGGATTATTACTTAATGTTGAAAAATCTGCACCCAATGCTCCGAAAGCACCACCCATTGCAACAAACCTGGCTGTTCCTGCTGGTGTAAGTCTAGAGTAACGAAGTGCATCAATTTCATTTTGCGCATTGAGACTTACTATCCCAACTAGTAGAAATATTGCTGTAACGAGAATTCTTTTCATGATTAGTTATTTTTAGAAGTTGACACCTTTTTCATAATTGCTGTTTCGAGTAATTCTAAATTTACCTTCTTCCATTTGAGGATCTCGAACTACCTGAAGAAGATGATGATCGTGAACCTGAGGAACTACCCGAAGAAGATGATGATGACCTTGATGGTGAATAACTACTATTAGAAGATGGAGAAGGTGATGGTGATGATGACCTTGATGGAGTATATGTAGAACGTGATGGGGTACTGTTACCAGAGGATGAACGGGAAGGTGATGAGTATGTTCTAACCGGAGCTGACTGCGATTCACGTCGCTCATTACTTGATGACCCTCTGTATACATTCTTGGGCTGAGTATTACTATTACCCCCAGAAGATGACTTTACACCTGTTTCACGGATACTCCTATAACGTGGGCTAGTATACTCGTTACTTGACTTTGGCTTATTGTAACCCGGCGCACTATATGTTTGTGGGGTACGATACTCTCTAGGATTAACCTGCGTATTTGATCGTTGTGGTGTTGAATATTTCATAGTTCCAGTAGTCTTGCCGGTTGAACGCCCATCCTGGGTCGAACTGCTTGGTACAATAGTCCTGCTATTTCCCGGTGTTACTTCAGATGGAGAAGTACGAACATTACCCGGTTCTGAAAGTGAAGGAGCAATAACTCGGTTTGAAGGTTCATCGCGGACTGGGGCTACAGTGCGAACATTTGAAGGCTCTACTCTGGCAGGTACAACTGTACGTGTGTTGTTAGGCTCTTCACGGGTCGGAGTTACAGTACGTGGGTTTGTTGGTTCAACTCTTGATGGAGTAACGGTACGAGTATTCTTTGGCTCTTCACGAGAAGGTGTAACTGTCCTTGTATTAGTAGGCTCAACTCGTGCCGGAGTTACAGTACGTGTATTTGTAGGCTCTTCACGGGTTGGAGTTACAGTACGTGGGTTTGCAGGCAATTCGCGGCCCGGAGTACCTGTGCTTGGCTTAACTGCCTGACGACCAGGATTGACAGGACGATCTTTCAAGTCATTTGTAGGTCTGTCAATTCTTCCACTCTTAACTGCTTCCTCATATCTATCGCCAAACGATGAGTTGTCACCACCATTATATGTTCGTCCGTTGCCTGATCTGCCACTTCCATTGGAAGACCCTCTGTGTCCATAATAATATGAATTATAGTCATGACTATTATAATAGTAGGTATATGGTGAACCATAGTAACCATCATAATAACCGTTCCAGTATCCATGGTTGTATCCATGCCAATAGCTTCCATGGTAGTATGGTGAATAGTAGCTATAGTAAGGATAATCCCAGAATGGATCATAACCCCAGTATGAATATCTCCAGGGTGAGTAACCCCAGTAGATTCCTGTATAACCAGGATACCAGAAATTATATCCTAAGTAAATACTGGTGCCCCAGCTGTATGGATTATAATCATACCAATACATGTTGGTGTAGTACGGGGAGTAATAACTACTGTAATAGGTGTTTGAATGGAATCTCCTTAACCTTGCGGAATATGCATAATCATAATAATCATCTTGATCATAGTAATAATTTGTGATGTAAGTGTTGTTGGTTCCAGGATCAGTATATTGCTCTGAAGAGTAATCGTCCAAGGCATATTGATTCTCCGGCTCAGCGTATACTGTGTCATAATATGCTTGTTCAACTACTTGCTGATCAACATCAGCAGGCTCCTGATAAGCAGCCTGATCCTCTACTACAGTAACTGGCGCAGGTGAATAAACAGGTGCATCTTTGGTTGAGTAATAAACATCATCACTGTATGTCTTTGCCTGGTAACTGGTAGTGCAGGAAGTCAGTGTGAAAGCAACTACGGTGATTAAAGTGATTAAGGTTTTCATTGTAAGGTCCTCCCTTTGATAATGCTATGTGTATTTCTATCTCTCAATAAGTCGGTAAATTTGTTAATTTTGCAACTTCATTAATTGATCAGTTACTATATTTTACACAAATACTATACCACAAACGCAATATGGCTAAAGATTTTCCATCAAGAAGTGAAAATTATGCACAATGGTACAACGACTTGGTAATCAAGGCAGATATGGCTGAAAACTCAGCTGTGAGAGGCTGCATGGTAATCAAGCCATACGGTTATGCAATTTGGGAGAAAATGCAGGCTGCACTCGATAAAAAATTTAAGGATACCGGTCATGTGAATGCATACTTTCCAATTTTTATACCGAAATCATTTTTCAGCAAAGAGGCAAGCCATGTTGAAGGCTTTGCTAAGGAATGTGCTGTGGTCACTCACTACCGCCTTAAGAATGACCCTAATGGTAAAGGAGTTGTGGTTGATGAAACAGCTAAATTAGAAGAAGAACTAATAGTACGACCAACTTCAGAAACTATAATTTGGGACACATATCGCACCTGGATTAAATCATATCGGGATCTCCCACTCTTGATTAATCAATGGGCTAACGTAGTGAGATGGGAAATGAGAACACGCCTCTTTCTGCGAACTGCCGAGTTCCTTTGGCAGGAAGGCCATACTGCCCATGCAACTGCCGATGAAGCAATAGCTGAAACTGAACGTATGCTTGATGTGTATGCTGATTTTGCAGAAAACTGGATGGCTGTACCAGTTATAAAGGGAATAAAATCTCCAAATGAAAGATTTGCAGGTGCAGTTGAAACATATTGCATTGAAGCTCTCATGCAGGATGGTAAAGCTCTTCAGGCCGGAACATCCCACTTCCTTGGACAGAACTTTGCAAAAGCATTTGACGTTCAGTATTTAAGCAAGGAGAACAAGCTCGAGTATGTTTGGGCTACCTCCTGGGGTGTCTCCACCCGTCTGATGGGTGCACTTATAATGGCTCATTCTGATGATAATGGCTTGGTCTTACCTCCAAAACTTGCCCCAACTCAAGTTGTCATAATTCCTATTTATAAAACAGAAGAACAACTTTCTCTTATTTCTGAAAAAGCCAATCAGATTAAGACTAACCTTCAGGCTAAGGGCATATCAGTTAAATACGATGATCGAGAAACCTACAAACCTGGTTGGAAGTTTAATGAATATGAATTCAAAGGTGTACCTGTTCGATTGGCTATTGGGCCTCGTGATATAGAAAATGGCACTGTTGAGGTATCGCGTCGCGATACTTTAGAAAAGTCAGTCTATCAATTATCCGATATTGAAACCAAGATTGACCACTTGTTGATAAATATTCAGGAAAACTTATATCAGAAAGCTCTTGATTCCCGTGATCGCTTAACTTCAAAAGCCGATACCTGGGAAGAGTTTGTCTCTCTTCTGGATAACAAGGGTGGATTTATTCACGCACATTGGGATGGCACACCTGAAACCGAGCAAAGAATAAAAGAAGAAACTAAAGCTACCATACGTTGCATTCCATTAGATGCAAAACCTGAAGCAGGAAAGTGTATTCTTACAGGAAAACCTTCTGAAAAGAGAGTAATCTTTGCCAGAGCCTATTAATCTGTAGTGAGGAGTACAATCCTTCAGGAACTTCTATTTTTTTTAGGCAGGAATGTACATTCGCTTGATTTATTCTTCAGGATGCTGTTTTAATTAATGAATTTATTCAATTTTAATTAATTGCCCCGTCCCTGTGCAAGTATAACTTATATCGTAGGGTTCTCCAGAATAGTATATATTTCCAACTGAAGTTATTTCTGCCCCCAATATATGGTTAGCATGGATATAACAGTCATTGGTACCACTATTCCTTATAAACACAATATTGGAATTCAACTCTTCGCAATAAAATGGCCCAAAGCTATTTGCATAAATGGTAGTAGTCACTGCCCTCCCTATTACATTAAAGTCAACTGTTCCATAATGCAGACCCAGATAGAGAATGTTGCAATCAACATTGAGTGAAATAGATCCTGATCCTCCCCATGCGTTTAGCTCAAGTTCATCATATGCAAGGATACCTTGAGTTGTTATGTCACCTGAGCTCTCATACCTTATTGATTTTAGTACGGGAGAAGTAATATATACTGTAATTTCGTTTTCATAATCTCGAACCCAATTGCATTTCATAGTATTATGAATTACCAATATACTGTCATTAATTTCCGTGGTAACAGCTGTTAACAATTTTTCACCACCCTCAATCTTGATGCTAAAATCACTTCCCTGTTGTAATACCAGATTAATATTATCATAAAGACTAATACTCTCAAAATAAGCTGCTGATCTGCTTTCAATAATTACTGCACCGCTATTGGTGAAACAATCATCAAGATTCTCACGATTGCAACCCACAAGCAGAATAAACACTAATATTAGAAAGTATTTCCAAGTTAAGCGGTTCCGGTTGTCCTTTATGACTTTTGACATACTAAATTGCAATTCTTTTATTATTCAATATGAATTTGAATTTGAAAAAGTGAGTAAGCGATACTATTTTAAGGATTACCCATACGCTAAAACAAATAATGTTTGACCTTAAATCTGTAACCAATGCCAAATGCAACATAGTCAGCACGTGCATAATGTGTTTTAAGGGTAAGTGAAGTAAAGAAATTTCGGTGTACGATGTATTGTAATCCTAACTTATAATACGAAATACCTTCATTCTTGTACTTGCCACCAGTATAAAATCCTAGCGCGAAAGGAAATGATAATCGTGATAAAACGACTTCATACATTAATGCTACGCCGGGCTTCACTAACTGGAGATTACTTTTATAGTCCACACCTTTCACTCCAACATATCGAGCATCAGAACCATCATACGAAAAATCAAAACCTAAGCCAACTTTTCCTTTATAACCAATGTTCTTCAACACACCCACACTACCTGCCACAACATTATATCGTTCACTTGTAACCTCGCCAATATCCTTTATCCCAATAGCAGTACTAATCCTTACCTCCAAGAACTGCCGTCCATCAAATTCAAACATTGTTAAAGCAGGTCTGATAGCCCTTTTTATATAAGGATTCTCTTTATTAATTCTTAGTGCCAATCCTCCGGTTAAAGAAGGAATATTAAGCCCAAAATTTGGAGTTTTAATTGATCCATTAGAGAAATGCATTAATTGAATGCCTCCAAAAACCTGTAGATGGTTGACCGGTTTCCAGCGGTATTCAAACATCAGATTTATTGCAGCGTTCAAGTGTGATCCAATAGCAATATATTTATAGTTTTCAATCCTGTCGAAGCGTTTCGTGAGATATCCCAATCCTGCTGCTAACCTGAAGCTGAGCTCAGTTTTGTCATGTTTTATGATCGGGAAAGATATATAAGGCATTACGGCATGAGCTTTTCCAAGAGTTTCACGATCCCCCAGCCAACCATTCCAATAAGTCAGGCCGGTAACTGGATACTGGTACAGCGTTTCCCATTGGTGTTTACCGTATGTTGACCTGGCCAGACTTATCTCAAAAGAGGGAAGATGTTTGTTGAAGATCTCCATCTCCAAATGATGCGCAATGAGAAAACCATAATTGCTGCGCGCTTCAAACATAAGGTTAGGCGCTTGAAAACTATGCTGCTTCTGTCCTTTTGCTTCATTAAAAACCAACAGCACGGCTATTAAAGAAATTATCCTGAAACTGCCCAATAAGGATACTGGTCTTCTGATGTATAAAAGGCTTGGTCTTATATTAAGATTCTTAAAAAAAGCGTTCAACACAGCTATCTATAAAGTCTGATGAGTAAACAAAAATACAAAAGGGCTGGTTAGGTTTATTAACTTTGCAAAAACTTATGTAGATGGATGAACGACTGGAAGCTTTTGGTAGGCTCCTCACAATAATGGATGAATTAAGGGCAAAATGCCCTTGGGATAAAGTGCAGACTTTTGACACCTTGCGTTATCTTACCATTGAAGAGATGTATGAATTGAGTGATGCTATTATTGAAAAAGATATGCAGGAAGTGAAAAAAGAACTTGGCGACTTAATGCTTCATCTTGTTTTTTATTCAAAAATAGCTTCTGAGCAGAACGCTTTTGATATAAAAGATGTGCTTACTTCAATATCTGAGAAGTTGATTAGGCGTCATCCCCACATTTACGGAGATGTTGAAGCCAAGGATGCTGAGACTGTTAAAAACAATTGGGAGAAAATCAAAATGTCTGAAGGTCGTGAATCAGTATTGAGTGGCGTTCCCGCATCACTTCCAGCAATGGTCAAAGCATATAGGATACAGGAAAAAGCTAGAGGCGTTGGCTTTGACTGGGATAACGTCACCCAGGTATGGGAAAAAGTGCAGGAAGAGTTAGGTGAATTGGAATACGAAAAGATCAATGGATCACACGATAAAGTAGAAGATGAATTTGGGGATCTATTATTTGCCTTAATAAATTATGCCCGGTTTATCAATATTAATCCCGAAGATGCGCTAGAACGGACTAACCGCAAATTTATCAAACGATTCCGTTACATAGAGGAAAAAGTCGGCGAGGCTGGAATGTCAATGCATGATATGAATCTGCAAGAGTTGGATGTTTATTGGAATGAAGCAAAGAAAAATCTGGAATCTTAAAGAGTAGCTTTCTATTAATTTAATGCAGTATCAAAATTATTCAACACTATTAATAAAGGATTACTCAACATAAATTAGCAGACAACCTTGATTCCTATCCGTAAGTTCAATAATTGTTGGTTGATTTATTTTATTATGTAAGTTTGTACATCATTATAACACCTGAAAAAGATGCCAGTCTTAGTTGGAAAAAAAGCACCTCTTTTTGAAGCTGATGCAGTTATTAACGGTGAAGAGATCGTTGAAAAGTTTTCACTTAGTCAATACATTGGAAAAAAACATGTGGTTTTTTTCTTTTATCATCTTGATTTTACATTAGTAAGTCCTACTGAAATTATGGCATTCCAGAATAAGCTGGAAGAGTTTGAAAGCCGCAATGTAGCTGTAGTTGGATGTTCAGTTGACTCTGCTCATTCACATCATGCATGGTTACAGATTGCCCCTTCAAATGGTGGGATAAAGGGGGTTACATTTCCTCTGGTATCTGATCTCTCAAAAACAATTGCCGAGAATTATAATATGATGGCCGGCACTTATGAATACGATGATGACGATGAACGCCTGGACTTTGATGGTGATCCGGTCTCATACGGTGGCCTATTTATAATTGACAAACAGGGAATTGTTAGACATCAGGTAGTAAACGACTTACCCCTAGGACGAAGTGTTAAGGAAACACTACGCATGATTGATGCCCTTCAGTATTATGAAGAAACCGGTGAAGTTACACCTGCCGACTGGGTAAAGTCGTAACTTATTCAAGCTCGGGGATTTCATTAATATCGAATGTGATAGGCCGATCAGTCGCGAAATCATAAAGGGTTAATTTTCTTATTTCAAAGTAACTATTCCAGAAAGTTGATAATGCCGAAATATAACTCTGTTGAGCATTGTCTTTTTCTGTCTGTGCAATATTAAGATCAGTAATACCTATTTTCCCAATATAATAGCGTTGTTTCGTAACTTCATATCTTTTTAATGCCACTGTATCACTTTTTGCAGCTATAGCAAATTGTGTGGGTTGCATATTAAACTTCATGACCTTGATGAAAACTTCCTGGTCAAAGTCTATTCTGCTCTGTTGAATAGATGTTCTCTCCAATTCCAACTGTGATTCGGCCAGCTTAACTTTTCCTTTACCGGCGCCCCAATCCAATATCGGCACATTAATTCCAATTGACAATTGCTGCAATTCATTGGGGTCCAGGTATACATCTTTCAATTGGAAATAGATCGGTTTGCTACGCAAACCATAGGCTGCATTCAGCATTGCACTAAATCTATTCTCACTCTTTGCCATATTAACTCCGCTCTGAGCTTCTATCATTCTACGTTCAAATTCAAGTGATTCTGATCTGTGATCCCTGGCATATGCTATGGCAACCTGTGCATCAATTGGCTTAAACTGGGGTGGATCAGGAGCTACTAATATCAGATTATGATCTTCAGGAATCCTCAAATATGAAAAGAGGTTAAATCTGCTTACATTAATATCCAATTTGGCCTGTTCTACTGCCGCCTTAGCATTCAATAAGCTCAATTCAATCTGTAGCAGTTCATTTTCTGCAATAGTTCCTATATTATATCTGCCTCTTGCTATTTGATATAATGTGTCATTATTAGCCAGGTTGGTCATTTGAATCTTAAGTCTTATTTGAGCATTAAGCAATCCAAAAAATACATTAGAGGCATTCATTCTGATTTGCTCAACCTGTTCCAGATAACGTCGTTGTGCTTCATTATACTGCAATGGTTCAATCTTCTTCTTCCATCTGAATTCATTAAAGCCGAAGAGAGGTTGCGTAAGTTCAATATTAATTGGGACCGAAGAATATGAAGTTGTTTCAGGATCGGCAAATACATCTAACCTTTGTAATCCCGATTTAAGTGATATGCGACCGCCGGTTAATCCAATGTTCTTAGATAAGGACATATCCACAGAATACTGACTATAATTCACGGGTATAAACCTATCGCCTTCCTGCGATATTATAACATCTTTAGATAAACTGGGGAGTACTCCTGCCATAGAGAGATGGGGCATCAACTCTGCTTCATAATTCCTATATTGCCAATAGTTGCTTCTAAAATGATGCATAGCGGTAAGTGCATCCGGTGATTGTCTTAAAGCAATCTTAACAGCTTCTTCAAGTGTCAGCATACCACCAACCTGTCCAAAAACAGGTAAAGTGAGAATTGATAATAATAAAACAAAACAGTTAATACTAACAATTCTGACTCTTCCAATACTCTTTAGTACATTCATTCCATTAGTTGTTTAGAGCTGATTATTCATATCGTAATGAGGTTACAGGATCCTGAAGGGCCGCTTTTCTGGCCGGCATATAACCAAATGCAATACCCACTGAAGCTGATACTCCAAAGGATATTAATATCGAAGTGATTGAGACAATGGTAAGTATACCGGTAACTCCGGTAATTATTCTGGCAAGTGCCAGGCCAAGTAATATTCCAATAATACCACCGGTAAGACTAATCATGGTTGCTTCACTTAAGAACTGAAAAATAATATCCTTACGCGTTGCGCCTGTTGCCATTCGAATACCTATCTCTTTAGTACGTTCCATAACCGACGCAAGCATTATATTCATGATGCCAATTCCTCCAACAATCAATGATATACTGGCAATAGCTCCCAACACAATATTAAAAATATCTTTAGTTCTTTGCTCCTGTTTAAGCAGTAATTCAGGGACTTGCACCACAAAATCATTAACACCTGAATGTCTTCTAGACAACATTCTTTGAATAATCTCGGTAGTCTGGTTTATCTGAGCTGTCTCCTTAACTTGTACAACTATCTTATCTATTTGATTTATCTGTTCAGAGCTTTCTGCTCCTGAAGTACCAAACGACATCATAGCATCGCCCATGAACACTGTCGCACTTTCACCACCTCTAACCATTGCTTGTGTGATCACACTACGGTCACGATATCTTAATAATAGAGTTTGAATCGGAGCGAACACCTGATTATTATAATCGCTTATACCCATATTTTCAGATAATTCTGAAGAGACAGCTCGGCTTTGAAGCACTCCAACAACTTTCAACCATACTGCTCCGCATTTCACATGACGTCCAATAGGATCACTTTTTGGAAAAAGCTTATTTTTAATGCTGGCACCCAGAATACATACAGCCTTTCCTTCAACCATCTGTTCTTCATTAAACATCTCGCCCTTTTCCAATTCCAAATTGAAAACCTCGAAGAAATCAGGGGTGACACCACTGACTTTACCATAAGTATTAACTCCTTCTGAAATAATTGTTGCTTCATAAATCACCTCAGGACTAACCCGGCTTACTGATGGAATGACCTCTGCAATGCTATAGGCATCACTTAAAGATAGTCCGGGAGAAAACTTTTCTGTTGCCTGTTTCCCTTCCTCTTCCTTACTGTTTTCTCCTGTCTTGCCTGATTCAATCTTTGGCATTATTATAATATTATTAACGCCAACCAGTTTCATCTGATCAAGTATTTCCTGTTTTGCCCCACTGCCAATTGCAAGCATGGCAATCACTGCAGCCACTCCAAATATTATTCCAAGAGCCGTAAGTATAGATCTGAACTTATTTGCAACTACAGCTTCAAAGGCTATGGTAAGTATATATAATCGCCGTTCCAAGTATCAATATATTTAATTATGACTAGATATATTTAGAAAAACCAGAAAAGCTCACTATTCCTTTTTTCCAGTCAGTCGTGTGAGTTTCCACTCGGAAGCTTTCTCAGGTGGCGACAAATAGATTTCATCACCTTCTTTTAATCCTTCTTTAACAACTATCTGGTTTTCATTGGTTGCACCCGTCCTAATCTGTTGCTTCGTACGATGATTAACCATATAAACATAAGTTATTGTATCTGAATTGTGTACACTTTCAATTGGGATATACAGGACCTTTGGAATCACCGACGTGTTAATAATATTTTTCGTTGTCATTGCCGGACGCAGAATACTATCATATTCATGAACTTTAATAACTACTTCAAATACTTTAGCATTCGAGTTTCGCATCTGCTCACCTATATTGGCTACCTCAGAGACAGTACCTGTATATTTCCTTTCAGGGAATGCATCAACACTAATCTGCACCTTCTGTCCGGTCTTTACTTTACTTATATCTATTTCGTTAACGTAAGTCTTAGATATCATCTCCTTAAGGTTAGGCAGTGTAGCAACCACATTTTCCCAAGATCCCATTGTTGAACCCACTCCCAACTTCGATCCATCCCAGTTCCTTTTATATATCACCATACCTGCTTTTGGAGCAGTAACAGTAAAACCGCCAAGCACTTCCCTTATCTGCTCCAATCGTCGCTGCGCCTGGGTATATGAAGCCGACACCTCCTGCATATTAGCATTAGCTTTATCCAATCGTAATTTATAATTCTTAGCAGCCTGTTGATAAGACCGTTCAGCTTTTTCAAGATCTATCTTTGCTTGCCTTTGTGTTGCAGGTGGTTCATATATCGACTGTTCGACAGTAATATTTCTTTCTTCCAGTGAATATTTGAGATTTATAAGTTCTTCACGGGCGGCTCTTAAATCCATTGATGTATCAAGTTTTGTCTTGATATATTGCGATTCAAGTTTTTCAAGCTCACTCTCAAGGTCTTTCATCCTATTAGTAATCTCAGCCCTGTCAAGAGTCGCAACGTATTGCCCGGAGTCTACCAAAGTCCCTTCCGGAACTATATCACTAATCTGAACCTGCCAAATGCGAACTTCACGCATACCAGCAGGACCCATGATATTCTCTGAATCTTTTGCTTCGAGTTCCCCGCTTGTAGTAACATCGATTTTAAAATCACCAAATGTCACCTTAGCGATAATAGCATTTTCTGTCTTCTTGTTCCTGGTGAAGTAATAGGATGAACCTGTTATAACAATTGCAATCAGGATGACGATAATCCAAAATCGTCGACCATTAGAGAAAAGAGCCATAGGAATTTCTTATTTTTATAACTGTAAGTAATACTTAGTGCTTTAACGACAAAATTATTACTTTATTGGGATATTCTGCATATAAATAATAAATGTGTACTATCAGGTTGATTGAAACAAAGTCAAAATAAGACAAATCAGAACATTTCTCTACTTAGTCGCAATCTATTACTCAAGTAGTTTATCAACAATTGCCTTTACAGTTATTCCTTCCGCTTCCGCTTTATAGTTCCGTACAATACGATGTCGGAGTATATTAGTAGCCACCGCTTGAACATCTTCAATATCAGGTGAATATTTACCATTCAGGGCTGCATGGCATTTAGCACCGATAATCATATATTGTGAAGCACGCGGACCGGCTCCCCATGTAATATATTTATTTGCCCATTCATGTGCATGCTTTGTTCCCGGCCTGGTACGGGCCGCTACTGTAACTGCATACTGATATACATTATCGGGTACCGGTATTCTTCTTATAAGGTTCTGATAGAATAAAATCTCTTCGGTGGTTAAAACAACATTCGTGGTACTGACCTTTTCTGTGGTGGTATTTTTTACAACCGATATTTCTTGCTCAAACGAAGGATAATCAAGCCAGATATTCAGCATGAATCTGTCTAGTTGTGCTTCTGGCAATGGGTATGTCCCCTCTTGCTCAATAGGGTTTTGGGTGGCCAAAACAAAAAATGGTTCTGCAAGCAGATGGCTTTCACCAGCAACAGTTACAGCTTTTTCCTGCATGGCTTCTAATAATGCTGATTGTGTTTTTGGCGGCGTTCTGTTGATCTCGTCAGCCAAAATAATATTAGCGAATATTGGCCCTTTAAGAAAACGGAATCGTCGGTTCTCATCCAATATCTCAGTTCCCAATATATCTGAAGGCATCAAATCAGGGGTAAATTGAATGCGGCTATATGTCAAACCAAGTGATCTGGCTATAGTATTAACCAACAATGTTTTTGCAAGTCCGGGTACTCCAACAAGCAATGCATGCCCTTTACTGAAAATGCATATCAGTACATCCTTCACTACATCATCCTGTCCAACAATAACTTTGCTAATCTCACCTGTTAGTTGTTTATATTTATCAACGAATGAGTCAACTGCTTCAACATCTGATTTAAAAGTGATCATTTCAAATGATTTATTAACTGATAAATAATAATCAATACCGGTATGCCGGTTGAGAATATATATAGTGTTTATCAGGTAAAGTGGCCTGATATGCCAGCTATTTTATTTCCCAGTCATGCATAAATTTACAATCCTTATATCCTTCACTTATTCTGAAGTATGTCTTTGATATTTTGTCACTGAGCCACTTGTCAATCACTTCACCCTTCTTCTTATTAAGTGCCCACTCCTGAATTTCATTGTAATCTTCCTTAAGGTTTGCCCTGTGCGGTATAGTTTGAGTGGCCAGGTAAAGCAATTGGAGAGTCTGTTTCCCTTCATCATTTAGCAGTGCAATAGGTCGGGACACATCACCTGTATTGAGCTTTTCCACAACATTTAATACCTTAAGATCAAGCTGCGCAGCAGGGAATCGTGTATTTCCTGAATTTGGATTAACTATCAAACCACCATTTATCTTACCCGGATCATCAGAATACTTGAGAGCGGCTTCTTCAAATGTCAACTTCTTCTCTCTAATAAGTACTGACACACTATCCAAGAGTTTGGATGCTTTATTGATTTCTTCCTCTGAGACTTTAGGCATCAACAGTATATGCCGTGTATTAATCTGCTCACCTCTTCTCTCTATTAATTGAATTATGTGATATCCTGCCTTGGTTTTAATTATATCAGATATTTCCCCTTTTTTAAGTTGAAAAGATGCAGCTTCATACTCGGGATATAGCTGTCCACGGCCGACAAATCCTATTTCACCACCTTTTTTTGAGGAACCCGGATCTTCAGAATAAAGCACAGCTAAAGCATTGAAATTCTCACCGTTCAGTATTCGCTCACGCAATGCTCTAAGCCGATCCCTTGTAGCATCCATTTCTTCTTTACTGATTGCCGGTTCTTTGACAATTCTCCCTATTTCATATTCCTTTTCAATCATAGGCACACTATCTTTAGGCAGTTCATTGAACATGCGCCTAACCTCGGCAGGTGTTACTTTAATATCTTTTACCAGCTTTTGTTGCACTTCATCAACCATCAATTGTTGCTTGACGACCGAACGGAAGTCCTCTCTGATTTCAAGCAGTGATTTCTTATAGAACTTCTCCATCTTTTCCTGTGAACCAAACTGCTGGATGTAATACCTAAATCTGGCATCCATTGTTTGATTAACCATATCATCTGTAATTACTACACTGTCTAACTCTGCCTGATTCAGCATTAGTTTTTGAAAAAGCAAGTCTTCAAATATTCTGCATCTTAAAGCCCGGGCATCCGAGACAGCTCCTTGTTCTCTGTATTGAATGTATTGCGTTTCAACTTCTGATGCCAGGATATAATTTGCACCAACCACTGCAACCACTTCATCAATAACCTGTTCTTGAGCAATACTGCGGTTAATACTTGACAGGAGTATTAATATTACAAGTATACTTGATATTTTTTTCATCTTCGTTTTTTTCAGGGAATATGTTTAATAGATCGTAAACTCCTTGTTTTTAAGTGCTTCCTGGAATAAATCTTGTTGCATACGATCCATAAGTTCAATTTTGCGACGATTTAACAAAAGGTTTCTGATATTTTTAACTTCAAATGACAACGGTGAAACACCCTCTTTAGTCTTACTTTCCAGAAAATTCACCTGATACATATAGAGTGAATCCTTGGTCTCATAGTACTTCCGGTTACTTAAAAAAGCCTCACGGTCATCTGTTTTTATCGGTATTTCATTTAACAAATCGTCGAATCTTATCCATGTTTCATCTTCCAGATAGCAATTTAACATTGACTGCTCACAGAGCTCATATAACTTCTCAACATCATCTTCATCTTCTGACTTTAAAAGCTTGGTCACCTTTTTTACCAGATCAGGCTTTTGCCCTATTTCAGGAATCTTTACATACCTCACCCTGACTATATCTTCATGTAATTGAAAATCATTCTGGTTATTATTATAGAATTCCTCTATCTGAGCCATGGTGATTACAGTGTCAAGTTTCTGTTGTATCAACTCACTCTCATAGGCGTAAATAACCAGTGAATTGCGATAAGATTCCACCTGCTCTTTAAAGTCCTTCTGCGAAACTGACAGATTCTTCTCAGCCTGATGCAGCATTATCTGTTGCATTATCCAATTATTTATGAACTGCTTAATAATAGCAATGCTATCGTTGGCTGAGGTACCTGGTGGTACTATCTCACTGATATCTTCATGATAAAGATTCTGACCATAGCATACCGCAATCACTTGTCCACGCTTAACTGAATCAAACTTATTACAGCCGATATTGGTAAACACAGCAATTATCAGTATGAAAAGAAATAGTACCCTGAAATGCATTATTTTATTGATGTTAGCACCTCTTCATTTACTTCAAAAGAGTATTTATTTCTTAATTCCTTGATCCATTCCTGCTCCAGATAATCCTGATAGTTTGCTGTAACAATACCACGGGCTTCGTTCAGTTTTTTAGGTTCCGGTGCTATTAAGGTATTGATTCTTACAAGAGTGGCTTTCCCATTTTCAACTGTTTCTGCTACTTCCCCGGATTTCCATTTCATATTATCTACCAAAGCATTGTCACCTTTTTCGTACTTACGACGATCAATTGACAGTACAGTTGTACTGTCATTGTTTATCATTTCAAGAAGTTCAGTATCAGTAAGTCCTTTATTAACTAAAGATTTTAATTGATCAATGATTTTCTTTTCTGTAGTATTCAATGTGAATATTGAAGCGTCAACACGCTGTCCCCACATATAGTTGTTTTTATTTGCACTATAATAAGATTCAAGTCCCAACGTGTCTTTACTTGCTTTTGACCATATTTTCTGTTCAGTGAGTTCGAATAACAGAATTCCATCTCTATACTCTTTCATGAGCATTCTGAACTCCGGATATTTTCGTTCCAGCTGGCTGTCCTCATATTCCAACAGTTTCTGATTAACAAACGTAGCATACATTCTGTCAACATATAAGGGAATGCTCTCTTTAGCTCCCTGTCGCTGATTTGATGCTATCCATTGGGCAAAGTCTGACTGAGTATAATTACGACGTCCAATGGTAAACATATTCTTATTCATCCCTTTTGCCGCATTTATATTCCATCCTCCCTTGAAGATGGTATCAGTTATCACTTTATAGAATTCATTTCTAACTTTCAGTTTCTGAGTAAACTTATACTCTTCCTTAATGCGGTTTAGCAACGCCTCTTCACTCTTTTTAGCCCTGTCACTGCGTGAAAGATTCTGCTTCAGGTCATTCAGATTATCTTCATAAGAACCTATTTCTTTTCTTTCAAGTAGTTTAACTATATGCCACCCAAATGAAGATGTGAAGGGTTTGGAAATCTCACCGGATTCCTTAAGTTTTGAAACTTCTTTTATGAATTCAGGAATCATGCGATTAGCTCCAAACCATGGTAAAACGCCTCCTTTGGTGGCTGTTGTTTTGTCTTCTGAATACTGCTTAGCCATTGAGGAAAAATCCTCGCCTTCTTTCAATTTGTTAAATACTTCCAGCGCTTTGCGATCCATTTCAGCACTGTCAGCGGCTGTGGCATTAGCCGGTGCTCTCATCAAAATATGAGCTACCTGAACTCTTCCTAATGCTGGCTTACGGTCAGTAACTTTAATCAAGTGATATCCAAAATCACTGCGTATTGGCATAGATACCTCGCCAACTTTAGTTTTATATGCCCCTGTCTCAAATGGATAAACCATATCAAAAACAGTAAAATATCCGAGATCACCCTTATTTCCTTTAATGGTTTTATTATCTACTGTCCTGTCACTGGCTGAAAGGTCATCAGAGTTTTCCATAGCCACTTTGCCAAAGTCTTCTCCATTCAATATTCGCTTACGAATGCTCATAATCTTCTTGTAGGCTGCCAATGTATCTTCGGGTGAAGCTCCTCTATCAACTTTAACCAACAGGTGACTGGCACGAATATCTTCTTTCTTATGTTCATATGCTTCTTCCAGCAATGCCTTGTTCATTTTCTCATCAATAAGATAGGGTTGAGCAAGTTGTTTGCGGTAACCTGCCAGTTCATCCTTAAACGAACGCATGGTATCCATACCTAAACTTTCAGCTTCTTTAACTTTAAGGCGGAAGTTGATGTATAGCTCCATATATTCTTCCAGTGATTTTCTATCAATGGCGTCACCATTTACATTATTCTTCTGGTAGATATTAAGAAACTCACCACGGGTAATCTCTTCATTGGCAACTTTGAGTACAACCGGATCTTTTTCCTGCGCTGCAACAGGTGTCATCAACATTAGAGTTATCACGCTTATTAGTACAGAGATGGCATACTGTTTCTTTTTCATTGTAAGGATATTCATGTTTTGTTTAAAATTTCAGATTGTATTCTGGGTTATTTCAATTGCTAGTTATTTTTAGAATCCTGTAAGTCATTATGATTACCGGCTATAATTAGGAGCCTCCCTGGTGATGGTAATATCGTGTGGATGACTTTCAGTAACACCTGCGGTTGTTATTTTCATAAACCTGGCCAGCTGGAGTTGTTCAATAGTGGCTGACCCTGTATATCCCATTCCTGATCTTAGTCCGCCCACAAGTTGATGTATCACTTCTGAAAGAGTTCCTTTATAAGGCACTCTACCAACAATTCCTTCAGGTACCAGCTTTTTGATATCATCCTCTGCATCCTGAAAATATCGATCCTTAGAACCCTTCTGCATAGCTTCAACTGATCCCATACCTCTGTATGTCTTATATTTCCTTCCTTCAAAAATGATTGTTTCACCGGGTGATTCTTCCACTCCGGCAAAGAGACTGCCTGCCATTATACAATCAGCGCCGGCAGCTATAGCCTTAGGAATATCACCGGTATATCGAATTCCACCATCAGCTATAACCGGTATACCACTTCCTTTAAGCTCACGGGCCACCTCATTAACAGCTGTAAGTTGAGGAACACCAATACCGGCAATAATACGGGTTGTGCATATTGACCCAGGACCAATACCCACTTTTATGCCGTCAATTTTAAGCTTCATTAAATCTCTTGCAGCTTCAGCTGTTCCAACATTACCGATTATCAATTCTGTATTAGGAAAGTACTTTTTAAAAAGTTTAGCAGCATCCATAACTCCTTTTGAATGGCCATGAGCAGTATCTATCACAATAGCATCCACGCCATTGGCGACTAGAGCTTCTACTCTTTCAACCATATCGCGGGTAACACCAACAGCAGCTGCCACCCTTAGACGGCCTCTCTCGTCTTTACACGCATTGGGTCTGGCCTTTATTTTGATGATATCCTTATAGGTAATCAGGCCTATCAGCTTGAAATCCTTATCAACAACCGGTAACTTCTCAATCTTGTACTCCTGCAATATATCGGCGGCCTTCTCAAAATCAGTAAATTCTGTTGTCGTGATAAGGTTCTCTTTAGTCATCACCTCATAAACCGGACGGCGAGGGTCTCTCTCAAAACGTAGATCACGGTTGGTAATTATACCGACAAGTTTATTATTAGCGTCAATAACCGGTATCCCTCCTATCTTGAAGTCGGCCATTATTTTCAGAGCATCAGCTACACGCGCACCTTCCTGAAGGGTGATTGGGTCAAGTATCATTCCATTTTCAGCCCTTTTTACTTTCCTCACTTCATTAGCTTGATCCTCAATAGTCATATTCTTATGCAATACTCCAATTCCACCTTCCTGGGCCATGGCAATGGCCATTACAGAATCAGTTACCGTATCCATGGCTGCTGACACAATTGGAATGTTGACCTTTATATTTCTTGAAAATCTGGAACTTGTGTCCACTTCACGGGGAAGTATCTCAGAATAGGCGGGTACAAGGAGTACATCGTCGTATGTATAACCTTCACCCACTAGTTTATCATTGCTGAACGACATATATCTACTTTTTGGAATTTGCAAAGTTAATTAAAATTAATAAAGTTCGCCCGCTTAAAGCCATCCTGGTCTTAAATAATCCTAAAATTTCAGGCATCAACCGTTCATTTGTAAGCAATCATCTTGAAGAGCATTTATCTACTTGATATTCTGAACCTTAATGATTATACTCATAGCATATTCTATGCTCACCGGCTACCAATGACTTATATGAGCGTTTACATCAATGAAATATTTTTCCTCTTTGACGCAATTGGATATAAAACATTTGTAAATATCAATTGTTACCCCTATTTTTATGTAGTCTTTTGAAGGTCGTAATCCATCAGAAGCGGCGGATCCGAAAAGCCTTACGAGTAGGTAATAATCAACTATTTACTATGAAAAAGTTAACTAATTTATTACTTGTGGTGATGCTAATTGCTATGGCCACAGAATCATTTGCACAACGTGTCGGCATAAAAGCCGGTGGAAACATGACCAACATGCTAATAAAGGATGATGAAGAAACTTTAAGTGATGACTTTAAAATGAAACCAGGTTTTCTGGTTGGCGCTGTATGTGAGATTCCTCTGAGTGATGTTATTTACTTTGAGCCGGGGCTATTAATTACAACCAAGGGTTATAAATATAGCGAATCAGAAACTCTTTTTGGCATTACCATGGATGTTGAACAGAGTATGAATAATTATTATCTCGACATTCCTCTGAATTTTAAAGCTGCATTTGAAATGGGCGATGCAAAAATATATGGTGCTGCAGGTCCGTTGGTTGGCATTGGATTAAGTGGAAAGTTGAAATCGAAAATAACAGGTGCAGGATTGGATACTGATGAAACCGAAACTATTGAATGGGGTTCTGATGCTGAAGAAGATGATCTTAAACGCTTGGATTTTGGTGTTTCTATAGGAGCAGGTGTTGAATTAAATGCTCTGCAGATTGGCTTGTTCTATAATTTGGGCTTGGCAAATATCTCTTCCTATACAGATGATGGCGCTACAATCCAAAATCGTGGCCTCGGTTTGTCGGTTGCCTGGTTCTTCGGCGACAACTAGAAGGTATACAAACAAAAATATTCTGAGTTAGTTGGATAATTCACTCAGACAACAAGATTTTTAAAGAAGAGACGCTGTGATCAGTGTCTCTTCTATTTTTTTAATCAAGTAAGATCACTGACCCTCGTTTGTAGGCGTCAGTACCTTCCTGGCCGCGATAAGTAACCTGATATACGTATATTCCTTGCTGAATTTCACCTTTAATTCTTCCATCCCACCCCTTTAACGGATCCCTAGTTTCAAAAACTTGCTGTCCCCATCTGTTGTAAACAATAAAAATGTAGGCGTTCTGATCAATATTTTTCATGATAGGCCTGAAGCTTGAATTAATCCCCGAAGGGCGGAATGCTGTGGGTACATCAATAATAGGTGCGCGTGGCAATAGTACTTCATTTGACCGGCTAATTCTGCCATCTTGATTTATAGCCTCCACAACATACGTGGTGTTAAGGCCGTCATCCTGATTGGCAGTTTCATTATAATCAGTAATATCAGAAGCTACACTAATAGGATACCCACCTATCAACGAACCATCTGAATATTTATAAACCTTATACTCTGCTAAATCAGCACCCCACCCTATATGGTTATTCCATAACAACGAAATGTTTCCCTGTTCATCCAATGCAATAGTCAGTAATATGGAATTAAATACATAGCTTGAATCAAGCGGAAATCCACAAGCATCCAAAATTCTGACTTTGTACTGATAGCTTGTGTTATTCACGCTTGTTTCCATATCTTCAAAGTTGAACTCACCTGAAACATCCCAACTTAAAGTAGTGAGGTATTGTAGCGGGCCATCGGTTGAACGATAAATTTCAATTTGTTCAGGAAGATAAACCGGTTCAGCCAGCACATTAATGTTGATAAAAGAATTCTCAATTACAGTCACATAATTTATATCAAACAATGTTATTGGTTCAGGATCGGGTATAAGGGTTAATTCGCAACTGTGTGAAAGTAATGAATTATTGCTATTTACAGCGCTAATCCGGTATTTAACCTCTACCCCGGGTTCAAGCATGGCGGGATCTATATAATTATATTGCCCACCATTCGCAACTGCAACATCTGCAATATCCACGAAAGCTGAACCTCCCGTTGATCTTTCCACTTTATAATGGGTAACCGGTGGTTGCATATTAACGTACGAATTCCATTGCAAACTTGCTTTCCTATCACACAATTGCTCCGTATTCCCCTGTAAAAGAATTGTGTTGTGTGGATTAGTGTAATTTATGGCACCTGAACTCTCTAAATCACACTGATCTTTGGCCCGCACTATATATGTTATCACATTGCTGCATGGATCAATGAAATCAGGATCTGTGGTAAAATTATCAATGAATATATTGTTATTGCCTGTAATCCGGTATTCATTCCATACATTTAATTTACGCTCAACAATAATGGAATCAACATCTGAACTGGGACTAGGCGTCCAGTGTACTTCTGTCATACCGTTTTCAATGGTTATAAGGGTCAATTTAGGATCACCAGGTGGCATCTGATCCCAAAAAGTCCCACTCACCACGTTTGACCGGGCACCACATGAACCATGTTCAATTAAATAATATAATATGGTAGGGTTACAGAGCAAGCTGATAGTATCAGAATACTCCCCATTAGTTGAAGTATTCATTGGCAGAAAGTTTAGATTATCCACTGAACGTAATATCCGGTAATCAGGATCTGATCCGCCCTGTAGGTTCCATTCCAGTTTGGCAATACCGCTGCCATTACCGGTAATATTAAGTAATATAGTGGAGAGGTGGTTGGATTCCGCCGACTGACTGAAAGGCGAATTTATGAATGTACAAAGGAAAAACTCATAAATCATTGTTGATACATCAGGTACTGATATAATGCCAGAGTTGACTGTTGAAGGATAATCAACTATGGTATAAGGACCTCCGGAGGGGCCATAATTCAACCGGAATCCATCAAAAGAACCTGAAGGAATACCCCAGGTAACTTCTATATCAGTGGCTGAATTTACTGATAAACAAGTTAGCGCAGGAATTGGCTGTGCTACTGCTTTATAAAAGCCGGTCATTGCTAATAACCAGAGTATTAATATCAAAGGTCGGCGGCTCATTTTACAAATTTACAAAAATTAAATGCCTATGTCTGCCCTAATGAAATATAGACTAATTTTGGAGTCCGGGGACAATATTCTACTCATTAACGAATTTCAAGTGCAATAATTATATATTTGCACTCGACAGTTTATTAATCTCAGGTAATCACATCAAACAAACCTAATATCATGAAGTTAACACGACTACTCATTATTTTATTATCATGTCTGGTTTTAACCGGCTATGCGCAGGACGAAGTTCTGTCGCCTTCCTCTGTTGGTACCGGTACATTTCTTGGAATCAGTCGGCCCTTGAAGGATATTCCTCCAATGACTGCTGATGAGATGGCAGCTATGAAGGAAAAAGCTGATCTTAAACTGCTTAATCCAAAGCTCCGCACCAGGGAATATCCCTATGCTTCAACGGCGCTGCCAAAAGGCGATGATGGAGTGTGGCAAAAGGAAAATGGCGCAAATAAAGCAGCAGCCAGTGATCCTAACATAGTTTTCAACGCCCAGTCTTCACCTTATTTTCCACCTGACTGTAATGGAACTGCAGGCCCAAATCATTATATGCAAACCGTTAACACAACTTATGCCATATATGATAAAACAGGAACCAAATTAGCCGGTCCTACTAATATGAATCAGCTATTTGGCAGTGTGCCGGGTGCAAACTGCAACGATGGTGACCCTATCATTTTATACGATGAACAAGCCGACCGTTGGATGGCAGCTGAGTTTTCTCTTTGTGGAAATCCCGACAGGATGCTTATTGCTTACTCTACTACCAATGATCCTACCGGAACCTGGTACCAGTATTCCTTCAATATGAACGGTATGCCTGATTATGAGAAATTCGGCATTTGGCATGATGGATTATATATGGCCACAAATACCAGCTCAGGTACCGATATCTATGTATTTGAGCGTGCTGTAATGATTGCCGGCGGTACAAATCCTAAGATGGTTTCTTTTGATAACCAGTGGCGTCCCGGTTCTGTGGATGGTTTTATGATGGTTCCTCCTGTAGATTGCGATGGTGATGCTCCTCCAACGGATGAACCCGGTATCTTCATTGCTCAAAGTGATGATGCATTCTCCGGCAGTGCTGACCAACTCTGGATTTATGAATTGGATGTCGACTGGACAACAACCACCAATTCAACCTTTACCCGCGTTCAGCAACTTGACGTAGAACCTTACGACAGTAATTTTGGCAATAACTGGAATAACATCAAACAACCCAATACCAGCCAGGAACTCGACGGTATTCCACAGGTGGTGATGAATGTACCTCAGTATCGTAATTGGGGCTCTTATCAATCTATAGTTCTCTGTCATACTGTTGATGTTGACAATACTGACCATGCCGGAGTACGCTGGTATGAATTACGTAAAACAACCGGCGACTGGACTGTTCGTCAACAGGGCACTTATGCTCCTGATGGGCATTCCCGTTGGATGGGCAGCATTATGATGAATGGCAGTAAAGAATTGGCGCTTGGTTACTCCATTTCAAGCACCACGGTATTCCCGGGCATTCGTTATACCGGTCAAACAGCCGAGCAATACAATGCAGCTTCTGGAATTATGGATGTTCCTGAGGGAATTATTCATGAAGGTACGGCCTCTCAATCAGGCGCCAACCGCTGGGGTGATTATTCTCTGTTATGTGTTGATCCTTCCGACGATGAACTTTTCTGGTATACCAACCAATATGTAAGTGGCGGACAGAAAACCAAAGTGGCTTCATTTAATATTGGCCCCATGGGCCCAGGTGTTAACTATCAGGTTAATAACAACTTCCCATGCTTAAACCAGCCTGTTCAGTTTACTGACCTATCAACAGGTAGTCCTACTGCCTGGGAATGGATATTTACCCCTGCCACCGTTACATTCTTAAATGGAACCACCAGTGCTTCACAGAATCCTGAAGTTCAGTTTACCGCTTACGGTGACTATGATGTTACTCTTAATGTAACCAACATCGCCGGCACTACTACCCTTTCAAATCCTGCATATATTTCGGTTAATGAAGCAAACGCACAGTTTGTTGCAGGAACAACACAGGTAGTTATCAATAATCCGGTTATTTTTACTGATCTTTCAAGCTGTGACATAAACACTTACCTTTGGGACTTCGGTGCTGGTGCTACTCCTGCAACTGCCACAACCGCCGGCCCCCATCAGGTAATATACAGCTCCACCGGCCCTAAAACCATTAGCTTAACTATTAATGGTACTGTAACCGAAACAAAAACTGACTATATAACTGTAATTGAAGATACTTTTGTAATGACTAACCAGTCAATTCAAACCTGTACGGGTACTTTCCTTGATCCGGGTGGAAATTACAACTATGGCAATAACCAGAATTTCACCACTACTTTCAATCCTTCACAACCTGGCGGACAAGTAGTTGTTGACTTCACTGAATTTAGTCTTGAGATATCAAGCAATTGCGCTAACGACTATTTGTTGATATACAATGGCCGTAGTGCATTATCACCACTCATCGGAAAATTCTGTGGAACAGATTCTCCCGGTACTGTTACTGCTGATAATAGCTTTGGTGCTCTTACCTTTGTTTTCCGCAGCAATACATCTGTAGGGGCAAGCGGCTGGTCAGCCATTGTTTCATGCGCATCAGCTGTTGTAAATCCAGGGATACTCAATGCAATAACCTATACTGATACTCGCATTGACCTTAATTGGGAACTTAATCCGGAAGCTAATAATGTACTGCTGGTATGGTCGGCCGATGGTGTATTTGGAACTCCTGCGTCCGGTACCACATATAATGTGGGTGAAACCATTCCAGGTGGAGGAATCGTACTCTATTCAGGAAGCGAAACTTCATTCAGTCATACAATGCTAACTCCTGCTACCACTTATCATTACAAAGCATTCTCTGTAAACAACGATAATCTATACTCCTCCGGTATAGTGGCAACTGCCACTACACTGGCTGATCCTCCTATGATAAGCATAGATCCTTTGGTTCTAAATGCCAACGCTGCGGCAGGCACTTCTATATTCAATGTTAACTCAAATACTGACTGGACGGCAGTTAGTGATGCCGAATGGTGCAATGTCACTCCTTCAGGATCAGGTGCCGGGCCATTGAATGCAAACTATACTGAGAATGTAATTGCCGTTGAAAGAGCTGCTAACATTACAGTTACTGTTCTAGGACTAGAGCCGGTTGTAGTTACTCTTGTTCAGGCAGGAGCTGCCCCAGTACTTTCTGTTGATCCTATGAGCATTAATGTAGTATCATCAGCCGGTTCTGCTGACATAGCTGTTACTTCAAATGCTCCATGGACAGTAGAAAGTGATTCTCCATGGGCTGTACCAACCCCTGCAGGTATGGGTGATGGCGTTATTACTATCCAGTATGAGGAAAATGCAAGGGCCGAAGCCCGTACTGCCAATATCGCCATTAGTGTTGCCGGTTTGGGTCAAACAATAGTCGTTCTAAACCAGGATGCAGCTGTTGCAGTATTGGCCATTGAACCTCCTCTGGCAGAAGTTACTGCTCAGGCCGGTTCTGTTGATTTCAATATAACCGCTAACTTTAACTGGGTGGCTTCAACTGATGCATCATGGTTAACCATTCCTGCTAACGGAACAGGTAATCTATTGATGAATGCTGTTTATGCTGAAAACCAATCCCTTGAATCACGCTCAGCCACCATTACAATATCAGGAAATGATCTTCAACAGGTTGCCAGCCTTATTCAGGCAGCCGGTGAACCTACTTTATTTGTTAGTCCTGAAACTGTGGAAGTAACTTACTTTGCAGGCACTACTGAACTTACCGTGACTTCAAATACCGACTGGACAGCCACTGATAATGCTGATTGGATGACTATCACAGAAGCAGGTAGCGGTAATGGTACAATAACTGTCAACTATACTGAAAATCCGGCTTACGTTGATAGAACCGCTGTTATTACCATCACCATTGCCGGCAAGGATCCTGTACTGGTGAATATTACACAGCGTGCCTCTGAAGTTGGAATCATTGAAAATGGCATCGACGGACTTAGCATCTATCCTAACCCTGCAACCAGCCAGTTTGTAATCGAAGCCAATACAAATATGTACCCGAATATGACGGTTAGATTAACAGATGCAGCCGGTCGTACTGTACTATCTCAGGAATGTAAGGGCAACGAACGGTATACATTTGATATCTCCGGAATTGCAGAAGGGGCATATACGGTTAATATTCTGTCAAACGATAAGAATGTAACCAGAAAGATTGTTGTAGTAAGATAATCATCTGGTTGTTACCGATCTTATAAAGGTAAATTGGTCTATAACCTACCATTCTATTGAATAAAAAAGGGAACTCTGCGGTTCCCTTTTTTATTTGGTTGCTTAATCCACAAAGGGAACTATGATAACTAAAATTACTACTTTTGCACAAAGAATTTTAAAAACTTTAAATACAGTGCAATGAAAAAGGATAAGCAGGTATTCGACCTGATTAAAGAAGAAAAGGAACGCCAGATGCTGGGCCTTGAATTGATCGCTTCAGAGAACTTCGTTAGTCAACAGGTTCTTGATGCCATGGGTTCTGTACTCACTAATAAGTATGCTGAAGGTTATCCCGGCAAACGGTATTATGGAGGTTGCCAGATTGTTGATCAAACTGAATTGCTGGCCATTGAACGTGCAAAGGCCCTCTTTGGTGCTGAGTATGCCAATGTTCAACCGCACTCTGGTGCTCAGGCCAATATGGCTGTACTTATGTCAGTTCTTAAACCGGGCGATACATTCATGGGCCTTAATCTTGCTCATGGTGGGCACCTTTCACATGGTTCTCCGGTTAACTCTTCAGGTATCCTTTATAATGTTGTAGCTTATGGCGTGGAAGAAGAAACCGGCACCATTAACTATGATAAGATGGAAACCGTTGCCCTCGAGCATAAACCTAAACTTATCATTGCCGGAGCCAGTGCCTATTCACGCGACTGGGATTTTAAACGCATGCGTGATATAGCTGATAAAATTGGTGCTATTCTTATGGCCGATATAGCACATCCTGCTGCTCTCATTGCCCGTGGCCTTCTCAATGACCCCATTCCTCATTGCCATATTATTACCACTACTACCCATAAAACACTCAGAGGCCCCCGCGGCGGTATGATCCTTATGGGCAAAGACTTTGAAAATCCATGGGGTATTAAAACACCTAAAGGTGAAACCAAACTGATGTCAGCCTTGCTTGACTCATCTGTTTTCCCTGGTGTTCAAGGCGGTCCGCTTGAACATGTTATCGCCTCTAAAGCTGTTGCTTTCGGTGAAGCCCTCTCCGATGAGTTTATGGAGTATATTATCCAGGTGAAGAAAAATGCACAGGTAATGTCAAAGGCTTTTGTCAATAAAGGCTATCATGTTATATCAGGCGGAACCGACAACCATTTGATGCTAATCGATCTTCGTTCAAAGTTCCCTGAACTGACCGGTAAAGTTGCTGAGAATACACTCGTTAAAGCTGACATCACCATCAATAAGAACATGGTTCCATTTGATAGTCGTTCTCCTTTTACTACCTCCGGTATTCGTGTTGGCACTCCTGCTATCACTACCCGTGGTTTGAAAGAAACTGAAATGGAATATGTAGTTGATATGATTGATGAGGTACTGAGCAATATTGAAAATCAAACTGTTATTGATGCAGTGAAAGCCCGGGTCAATGACCTTATGGAAGGCTTCCCTCTGTTTGCATGGTAAGCCTTGATTGAGAATATTAAATAACAGGTATGTTAATAAAAAAGAAAGATAGGAATTTCCCATCTTTCTTTTTTATAGTGTATTTCATTTTTTTGTCTGTTCCTGTCTTGGCTTCTTCTCCCCGGCATTTCTATCTATTCATGCCAATTTCTCAATATTCATATTGGCTAAAAATCACTATCGAAACAGGTCCGAGAGTCCATGGCTCATTGTTCTGTCGCTGTGTTCTATAACATTCCACACCTGTTGCTATAAGGTCATATTGCAGGTATTCATTTTCAACGGGAGGCCTGTCTTTTAAACAGTGTGTATCAACCCGTATCGAGGGATTAAAGTGCGATGCTACCATTCGTAGATATTGGTTTGAATCCTCATCAATACAGATAATCAATACATTTTTTACCTCATTGAAGCCATAATCTATAACCAATGCTACATCACTCTTCACGTTCTCAAAAAAGTAACGGGCCTTCCCACCCGTTTTATCAGAACCCAGCAATGGTTGTGAACTTCCTACCACCAGCATATTAAACTTGCCACGGTTGGCCGTGCGTGTAATCTCTTGTGTTACAGCTTGTGTTGTACGATATTCAGTGTTTACTTCAAGCCCTTTCTGGGCAGCAATTTCATTGATTCGGCTAAATGCCTCCTCCTCAAATTGATTGGCACTTTCCTTTGATATCTCAGTATTCGGAGTAAGATGCAATGCCGTTATCTTAAGATGATTATGACCTAGTGAAAATAATTGTGACACAAGCGTCAATAAACGAGCCCCGGAATGCGGCGGCCCAAATGAAATAAGCACTTTAAATATGCCACTTGCTACTACTTGGGCTTCATGTGAGCGGAATATATAATTAATGAATGACATGGCAGGGCCTGTCATAAATGTTGTAATCAAAGCCATCAATACCAGCATGGTAAAAATTTCAGGCGAGAGTACCCCAATGTCGTAGCCTATGTTCAGGGCAACAAGTTCTATCAAGCCACGGGTATTCATCAATGCGCCTATTGTAAGACTGTTCTTCCATGTCTGACCGGTAATACGGGCTGCTATGGCACTTCCAAGGAACTTCCCGGTAACCGCCACTGCTATTACCAGGATTGCAACACCCCACAGACTGCTGTCGTTTAGTAATCCTATTTCCGTACGCAAACCGGTATATACAAAAAACAGAGGCAATAGCAGTACAAGGCTCACATCCTCCATTTTCTCCGACATGATCCTCTTGAACTTCACGTTGTCGGGCATTATCACTCCTGCCATGAATGCGCCGAAAAGAGCATGTATTCCAATACTCTCAGTAATGAATGCTGATAGCAACATTACCCCAAAAACAGCCGCAACCACCGTTTTGCTAACCGTTTCCTGTACTGTATATTTCGATGCTATTTTCACCAGTAATGGCCTGACAACAAATAGCATCATACCAATAAAGACCAATGAGAGCAAAATTGTGATCAAAGCTCCCATTATTGCTGATGAGTTGGCAATTGCCACTACCACTGCAAGAATACCCCATGCTGTTATATCATTTATGGCAGCGCTGGTTATTACCATCGTGCCCAAGGATGATCTTGATATTCCACGTTCCTGTACTATCCTTGCCAGCACAGGAAAGGCTGTGATACTCATTGCAATACCCATGAATAGCGCGAAACTTAGAAAACTGGCACCCATAGGTGCGAACCTCACATACAGGAAATAGGCAAGTCCCACCCCCATCAGATAGGGCACAATAATACTGTTATTACTTATGAATAATGCTGATTTTGCCCGTTGTCTAATTACCCCCATATCCAGCTCCATGCCAATAATAAACATAAAAAGTATCAATCCTATCTGGCTTAGGAACTCTAAATTCGACAAAGACTCAGGCGGGAAAATGAATGATGACACCCCCGGGAAAAACAACCCTAGAAGTGAAGGCCCAAGCATTATTCCCGCTACTATCTCTCCAATAACGGTAGGCTGTCCAATAAGTGACATAATCCATCCTAATACCCGGGAGAATATTATAATAACAAGTATCTGTAAAATCAGGATGGAGAGAGAATGTTCAAAATTCAATGCACTGCTCAGGTCAAAGGTTTTGATTCCATTGCTAATCTGCTCACTGCCCGATATACCCTTATAAGACTCCAGCGCTTTGCCTGCATCAAATACCATATACAAAGCTATTCCCACTGCTGCCAATATGAGCAGATTTATCAATTGTCGCAGAAGTCTTCTCTTTGAGATACTCATATTTTTCTTTGCTCTTTATTCTTTTTCAAACCCTTTGAGGACTTCATTAACCTCTTCTTCTGTCGATGTAAGTTTGTTCTTGCAAAATTGCAGCAACTGGGCTGCACGTTTTACCTTGGCTGATAATTCATCAACGCTGATAGAGGCATCTTCCATTTCACCAACTATCTCCTCTAACTCGGCAATAGCTTCGGTATACGTTAAATTCTTGCTGATTTCTTTCATGATTACTCCCTTTCTTTTTCCTTCTGTTTTACTCTTACTTCTTCTATTCTACCGGTAATATTCCATTTGTACATCTCAATATCCATTTCCTTAGTGGCCTCGATATCATCCAATAAAGCGGGTACTTTCCCTGCTATTCTTACAATAGCATAGCCTCGTTTCATTACATTCTCAGGATTGAGTAAATGCAATCGGTTTCCTTTGTCAATGAGATGCTGCTTGTTCAATGATACCGTATGTCGGGCTTTAATTAACAGCAAGTGCCCCTGGTTGTTCAGAAAAGTGCTTTCACTGCTGAGTATTCGTGCGGGATGTGATGATACTGCCAAGGCAAGTTTATTCAGTTCTGCCTGCCGATTGTGTATCTTGTAAGTTGCGCCGTGTGTAAACTTTTCAGCCACTGACTTCAGAGCAAACCTTTGCTCTATAACATAAGCCATTGATAAGCCTGCAATTCTTTCTCCATAGTCCCTCAATAGCATCTTGTCATTTTCAGTCAGGTCTCTCAAAAACCTTTTCATATCCATTTGCAGGATTCCGAGTCGTTTATCCTGTTCATAAAATCCTGAAAGGATAAAATGCGCCACATCCGTAGGGGTGATCTTATTTGCACAAGCCACCATCTCAACCACTGTTTCATTGGTGGAGTGTCCAATGCCCGTTATTACCGGAATAGGAAACATGGCTACTTCACGGGCTAATTCTACATGGTCATAGCAACTTAATCCAACATCGTCGCCTCCGCCTCTTACTATCACAGCCGCATCAAACTTCGTTACCATCTGTTTAATGACAAGAAGCTGTTTGATGATTGATTCTACGGCGCCCTTTCCCTGCAATACTGCCGGGAACAGCTCACACAATACTCTATAACCGGGTTTGTTGTCTTTAAGTGTAACCATCAAATCGTTATATCCCTTGCTGGAAGCAACTGATATGATTGCTACTCTCTTCAGGAGGACAGGTAACTGCAACTGCCTGTTTCTTTCAAAAACGCCTTCTCTCTTAAGCGTCATTATAGAGTTCATTTTATCACGTGCCATTTCACCAAGGGTAAAAAGTGGCTCTATGTCAATGATCTGCAATGATAAACCGTATGTGGATGAGAACTTGATATAGGCATAAAAGAGAATATTAAGACCTTCGCGGAAAGTTTCTCTTGTAACTTCTTCAAACTTGCGGGTGATGTAAAAAAGATCGTCTTTCCAGATGATGGCCTTAAGCTGGGCTTTCACTTTCCCATCACTCTTCTCCACCATTAACGGGAAACAATGCCCACTTGTAGGGTAAAGGTTAAGTGCTGATATTTCTGCTTTTATCCAATAAGGGGTGTTATAATATTTCTCAAACATCCGGGTAATGCTTTCAGTAATTTCTGAAAGTGCATAAACACGACGGCTGATATCATTTCCGGTAGGATCCATACTTCTGTTTGATTGATCAAATTTACTGTAATTATACTGAAAAATGACACTCTATTTTTTTGATTTCATCAACAAGATTTGTATATTTATTGTTGATTAGATAAAGCATTATGAAAACACTATATCTTATGCGGCATGCCAAAGCCTCCCATTACCTGCAAGGCATTGCTGATATACATCGTCCGCTTCTTGATGAAGGAGTGTCAGCTACACGGTTAGTGGCAGATCATTTGAAAGGCCTGAAAATTAACATTAGGCACATTGTAAGTAGTCCGGCACTTAGAGCTACCGGTACAGCTGAAGCCATAGCTCAAAGTTTCAGCCTTGCTAAAGACGATATTCAAGTTTATCACGACTTGTACAAAGCCGATATACCGGCATTTGAAGATTGCATCTATAGCCTTCCCGATGAGTGGGACCATGTATTAATTGTAAGTCATAATCCAGGTATTTCTCAATTTGCTGCCGATCTTGCCGGAATAAGTGATGATCTGCCTACCGCAGGTTTGATCTCTCTTACCTTTACAATGGATAAATGGATTAACCTGTTCGGCGTGAGGCCGGTAGTTGATTTTTTTCTTCAACCCAAAGACCTGAAATAACTCTATTACTGAACAATCTATTATGAAATTGGAATTGACCCCTTTGGTGGAACGTGAAATAAGCTGGCTGGAGTTCAATGGCCGGGTGTTGCAGGAAGCGGCCGATGAATCAAATCCCTTGATTGAGCGGTTGAAATTTCTTGGTATTTTCTCCAGTAATCTGGATGAGTTCTATCGTGTTCGCGTTGCTACATTAAACCGTATGAACGACCTGAAGGCAGGAAATGCCCCAGTTACTATAAAAAATCCTAAGAAGATTCTGAAAGAAATTACCCGTATTGATAAAAAGCAACAAAAGGAGTTTGCCCGCATTTATGATCAAATCATTCAACAATTATCGAATGAAGGATTACACTTATTGAATGAGAAACAAATCACTCCTGCACAAGGTGCTTTTATCCATGCTTATTTTAATGAACATGTGCGATCACAGTTGTTTCCAATTCTGCTCAACAACTTAAAGCTGAGCTCACTGGTTGACAAGTCCATCTATCTTGCGGTAATATTGCACCGGTCAGCCCAACCGTCAAAGGACAGATATGCTGTAGTGCGTATACCCGTTGGCCCTTTAGCGCGATTCCTCATACTCCCCAATGATGAAGATGTAAAACAAGACATATCAGGCGTAAAAGCCCCTGAAATAAACATCATAATGCTTGATGATGTAATTCGCTATTGCCTGGAAGAGATCTTTGCAGTATTTGGCTTTAATGATTACGAAGCTTTCACATTCAAGTTCACACGCGATGCTGAGATGGATATTGACAATGATGTATCAAAAAGCTTCCTTGAAATTATGGTCGAAAGCTTGAAACAACGCAAAACAGGTGCAGCCGTGAGGTTTGTATACGACCGTGAGATGCCTGCTTCCATGCTCAAAATGCTGAAGGAGAAATTGGGTATAACTCCCCATGATACAATCATACAAGGTGGCCGGTATCATAATTTCAAGGATTTTATCTCCTTCCCTGCTGCGAAACGCCCTGAACTTCAGTATACACCCATGCCCGCCCTGCAACAGAAAGGACTGGTTAAAAACAGCAGCATCTTCAACTTGTTGAAACATCGTGATATGATGCTCCATACTCCCTACCAGTCGTTCAGTTTCATCATCGACCTGTTGCGCGAAGCCTCCATTGATCCTCAAGTCAGGGCAATAAAGATGACTCTCTACCGGGTAGCAAAGAATTCAAATGTGATCAATGCCCTGATCAATGCGTCACGCAATGGAAAGGCCGTAACCGTATTTGTAGAGTTGCAGGCCCGCTTTGACGAGGAAGCCAACATCTCCTGGGCTGAGAAGTTGCAGGAAGAAGGGGTGAAACTTATCCAGGGCACCCCCGGTTTCAAGGTTCACAGTAAACTCCTGCTTATCCGCCGTAAAGAAGACAATGCCAATGTTTACTACGCCAATATTGGTACTGGTAACTTTAATGAACAAACAGCATCTACTTATGCCGACGATAGTCTGCTGACTTGCCGGCAAGAGATAACCGAGGAAGTGAATAAGGTATTTCATCTTTTTGAAAGCAAGTTCACTCCACTCAAATTCAAGCATCTGGTGGTATCACCCTTTCACATGCGTGATTATTTTATCAAGCTACTCAATGCTGAAATACGCAATGTCAAAAAAGGCCAGGATGCATGGTGTATCATTAAGCTGAACAACCTTTCAGATGAACGGCTGGTTAAGAAATTATATCAGGCCAGTCGCGAAGGCGTTAAAATCAGCATCATCTGCCGCAGCACCTGCGCCATAGTGCCCGGAATTCCGGGTGTGAGTGATAACATACGTGTAATAAGTATTGTGGATCGTTTCCTGGAACACTCCCGCGTACTCATCTTTGCCAACGGTGGAAAACCGCTTTATTATATCTCATCAGCCGACTGGATGATACGGAATCTGGATGCCCGCATTGAAGTGGCTTGTCCGGTTTACGACAAGAATCTGCAGAAGGAACTCCATACTATGATGATGATTCAGTTGAAGGACAATACAAAAGCACGACTCGTAAATCATGATCCTTCAAACGAATATGTATCAGGCAAACTGCCTGTAGTACGGTCGCAGGTTGAAATCTACAAATATTTCAAGTAAGTATCAGAGCATGGATCCCATCATCTGTATCAGATCAGCAAGTCTGTGTGCATAGCCGGCTTCGTTGTCATACCAGGCTACCACTTTTACCAGGTTGTTCCTGTCACCAAGTACTGAGGTAAGCCCTGCATCAAAAATTGCCGAATGTGGATTACCGATAATATCAATGGAAACAATAGGGTCAGTAGTATACTGCATAATTCCCTTGAGGTAACCATCAGCAGCTTCTTTAAAAGCCCGGTTGATCTCTTCAATTGAGGTTGATTTCCTTACCGTGCAGGTAAGGTCCGTCAATGACCCGTTTGGCACAGGAACCCTGATACCGGCACCTCCAAGGTTATTTTTCAGGTGTGGGAATATACGGGTGGCAGCTTTTGCAGCACCTGTAGTTGTTGGTATAATACTGTAGGCTGCAGCCCTGGCCCTACGCAGATCAGCATGAGGTGCATCTATCAGATTCTGATCACGTGTGTAAGAGTGCACAGTGGTAATGAACCCTTCTTCAATACCCCACAAATCATCCAGTACTTTTATCATGGGTGCAACACAGTTGGTAGTGCATGAAGAGTTCGAAACAATATTATCTTCGGGTTGCAGAATGTTATCATTGATACCTAATACCAGATACTTCACATCCTGCTGTTCATCCTTTGCAGGAGCCGAAATAATAACCTTCTTCGCACCCGCGGCAATATGTTTCATGGCCGAAGCCTTATCAGTAAACCTGCCTGTTGATTCAATCACCAAATCAATATCCATGGCTCCCCAGTTTATTCCACCGGGAAGTGGATCATTAAAAATAACTATTTTCTTCCCGTTTACAATTAGGTAATCCTCGCCTGCTGTTACTTCACCGGGGAAATTTCCGTGTACGGAATCATATTTAAGCAAATGGCAAAGGGTTTGCGGATCTGTCAGATCATTGATGGCAACAATTTCAATATTGCTCTTTTTTAGCAGTGCACGTAAGGTAATACGTCCTATTCTCCCGAAGCCATTAATGGCTATCCTGATTGTCTTCATAAAAAATGTGCCGCTACGTTTGGCGGCACAAAATTATGAAAATCGAATGGTTATACCTGAATTACTTCAGCTTTATTATTTAATGTTTCTTACTTGATTAGCGTGAAACTTCCGGTTTGCTCACTCACTTCATTGTTATCATCCATGAAGTATGTATGGTATACATAGGTTCCCGGGAGTGCCAGTTGTCCATTTATCTTCCCATCCCAACTCCGGTTGATATCGCTTGATTCAAATATCAGTGATCCCCAGCGGTTATAGATGGTAATCCTGAATTTCTGAACTCCATTGCCTATGATCCTGAACTCATCGTTTCTTCCGTCATTGTTCGGGGTGAAGGCAGTGGGCACTTTGATCATATACTTCGGGGTAATGGTAATCATCTGCGATGTGCTGTCCTGACATCCATATTCATTCACAATGGTCATAACAACCTTATATACTCCTGAATCAACGTATGTGTGTGTAAAATCGGGTACCGTATAGGTGTTACCGTCACCTGTAAGCCATTCATAAGTAAGATTACCGGCAGGTGTAGTGCTGTTGAATGTAATTACCGGATTTTTCAAGCTCACCTTAAGGGGATCTGCTGTAAATTCAGCCACAGATACAGGCCATGCCTCTACCAATAGTGGAACTGTCATCTGATCACTGCAACCTGGATTGGATACTGTTAAACTAACATCGTAGGTGCCGGGTTGAGTGAATTCAAAAGAATGTGAGGCATCAGTAACACTCCCTGCAGAACCTAAATCCCACAGGTAAGTCGCATCAGGCGTGGTATTGGTTGATTCATTGGAAAAGTCTACCGTAAGCGGAACACATCCTTTTGTGATTCCCTGACTGAAGTCGGCCACAGGCGTAGGATTAACCTCTACTGTTTGGGTAACCTGTTCACTCACACATGAGTTTTGGGTTACGATAAGTGTGATGGTCTTGGTACCCATAGTGCCCCAGCTTATTTGATGCGGACCTTGTCCGGTGCCCGGTATCGTGTTACCTCCATCGAAACTCCAGTCATAGGTAGCTGCTGAATTCCCGTTGCCTGTATAATTGATGGTAATATTATCACCTTCGCATACTGCTGCCGGAACCTCAAAGTCAGCATACATCCTTGGCTTTACTGTTATACTGATATCATCGGTGTTCACACAACCGTTAATATCGGTGCCAGTAACCGTATATATGGTGTTTGAAACCGGTGAAACGTTTGGTGCATCAAGCATTTCCTGGCCTGTAAGTGTAGGGTCGGAAGGACTTGCAATCCAACTATAGCTCATAGCGCCACCGGCAGTAAGGGTAACAAACTCATCAGGACAAATGGAGGAGACTGCCGCAGTGGCAGTAACAACAGGCAGTTGATGCACTGTAACAGACACCGGTAAACTTTCTTTCACACACCCATCATCAATGGTTACAGTATAGTTGCTGGTAATATCAGGATATACCGTTACGGTCTGTCCGCTGTAGGTATTTGTTCCATCACTCCATGTATAGGTGCCGCTTCCGCTTGATGGATTGTTTGATGCAGTTAGCTCCACAGGTTCACCTATACATATTTCGCTAACATCGGAAGTTGCACTCACGGTCATGTCAGTAACGAACACTTCAATGCAGTCAGTGCTTATAAGCGTGGTACATAGGTTATCAGTCACCGTTACACAATAGGTCGCATCAGCTGTCGGCGCAACAGTAATAGTTTGTCCGGTACCATAAGGAACACCGTTCTCCGTATAGGTAAGATTACCTGATGGACCAGCCGTAAGAGTGGTCGACTGGTCAGTACAGATGGTAACATCATCACCGGCATCAGCGGTCAGTTCCCCTACTGAAACAGTAACATAATCCACATCCTGGTTTCCGCATTCATCAAACACTGTAATGGTATAATCCGTAGTGACGGTAGGAGTAACTATAATATTCTGCAATGTCTCCTGTCCTGCAAGTGAGGCATCAGGTGGATCAGCCTCCCAAAGCCAGCTGGTACCTCCATCCACGGTAAGTGGCGTGGAATTGCCAATACACAAACTCACATCATCACTGGCCACCGCATCCGGCCCAACTACATTTATGCTTATAGTCTGTGTTTCACTTTGCCCGCACACATCTGATATCTGAACCGTGTATACTATCGGATTAGGCGGACTCACCACAATGGTATCGGTTGTTTCCCCGGTACTCCAGTTATAGTAATATGGGACCTGCCCTCCATCACCTGAGGCTCTTAGCGTAATAGTATCTTCACAATTAATGGTCATTCCAGGCGATGCATAACTCGAAAAAGGCTGCAGATCCTTGATATACATCGTTATCGTATCCATAATGGTACCACATAGTGATGAGTTGTAAATAAGGTTTACCGTTTCGGTCAAATCCTCCGGCATCATATCTTCTATAGGGTCTATTACCAATACCACGCTATCTTCGCCCTGTGGAATTATCAATTGATTCGGTATATTCAGATAATCAACCCCGTTCTCTGCAGTACCTGTAATTTCTAGATCAATTATATAGTCGACCGGCGTTATCTGAAACAGCTTGAATTTAACGCTGGCACTATTACAGCCTTCAACGGCAGTATCTACCTCAGTATGGGTAAAACCAACACTGGCACCCAGACCAACACTGGTAAAACTATTGGCTTCCAAAAAAACTCCTGAATCCAGAATTCCATCAACCATATCAGCTATTGCCAGTTTGATATGATATGTCTGGCAAGGTACTACAAACGAACGTGCCGTTAATACTGTGGTAAAACCATCATACTGGATAGTGGTATTGGAACCCTGGGGATTATTAACATAATACTGTGAATTTGTGACATTATTCACTGAGTTGATGGAGACAATATCACCGGGGAAGCCGGGTAGCCTTGCAATATTTATGGCCTCATTTGAAAATGGGCCGTAAATATCAGGGCCACTGATGAAAAAACCGAATACATCATTGATACTTCCTACATACTCCAGATATTCTTCCGAAGCAAATACATATCTGAATTCCACAGTATTCGACTGTGGCACAAAATCAAACTCCAAAACACAGGCATCATGCGTATTGCCACCACCCAACTGGTTTAAATCAGCATCGCCCGATGTATTATTATCTGTACCGGCATTGCCCTGATTATTCGGGCCTTTTGATTTCCTGGCATCACCTGATGTAAGAATCACCCCTTCATCAATACCAATATTTGATTCACCCCAAAACTTACCTTTGGAAATTGAGGCTCCTTTCAAGGTAATATTTGTTGTTTCAATGCCATTGCCAATCAGTACTTCCTGCACCAACTGCTCAGGTGAATAATTGATATCAACTGTGTAATCACCACCAAATTGCGCAAAGGAACTTATTTGGATCATCAGAAAACCAAACAATAACATTAATTGACCCAACAAAAGTCCCCTTTGATACCCTTTCGTAATGAAATGCATATTTCCCTTTTTTATAATTCAATATTATTGTGGCAGTCACCGGCGATAACTGATAATCAGTAGTATAAAAAAGATAAACTGAAAATTCTTCCCGGCAACGGACACAAATATATATAAAATTCAAAGTGATTATCCAAGTTCTGAAAAAAATGCCAAAAAATACTGTTTAATCTATTGCCACTACCATATCCTCCTCTTAAACAATTGTACATTACTCATTACATGGCTTATAAAAATCCGATCCATGACTTCTAAATCCATGACTTCTATAATAAGACAATCAAATATTAACTCCAGTTCCTGTTGGTCTGATGCTGCCCGATTCACACTTATTTCATATCTTAGCACTTTCACTGATAAATCAAAAAATCTAAAATAATGGAAAAATCTACAGCCTACATCCAGGCAAACAAACAACGCTTTTTAGACGAACTTTTCGGGTTGATTCGTATCCCTTCCATCAGTTCCATAGCCGATCATAAACCTGAAATGGTCAGGGCTGCCGAATACTGGAAACAAACCATTCTGAAAGCAGGTGCCAACAAGGCAGAAATCATTCCCACTGCCGGTAATCCTGTGGTATACGGTGAAAAAATCATAGATCCCTCTAAACCAACAGTACTTGTTTACGCACACTATGATGTGATGCCTGTTGATCCCCTTGATCTGTGGAAATCGCCTCCTTTTGAACCGGAGATCAGGGATGAGAAAATCTATGCCCGAGGTGCTGATGACGATAAAGGCCAGAGCTTTATGCACGCCAAGGCTTTTGAAGCCATGGTTGCTACCGGTGAACTACCCTGCAATGTTAAATTCATGATTGAAGGCGAAGAAGAAATAGGCTCCCCCAACCTGGAGCAGTTCTGCAAGGATCATAAGGAAATGCTGAAAGCTGATATTATACTGGTTTCCGATACCGGCATGATAGCCCAGGATATCCCCAGCATCACCGTTGGCCTCCGCGGATTAGCCTACCTGGAAGTGGAAGTTACCGGTCCGAACCGTGATCTTCATTCCGGCCTCTTCGGTGGTGCGGTGGCTAACCCCATCAATGTGCTGGCTAAAATGATTGCCTCCCTCACTGACGAGCACAATAGAATTACCATTCCGGGCTTCTATGACAAGGTGCTGAATCTCACCGCCGAAGAACGCGCTGAAATGGCAAAGGCCCCTTTTAACCTTGACGACTATAAAAAAGCAATCGACATAAAGGAAGTCCACGGTGAAGATGGCTATTCCACCATTGAACGTACCGGCATCCGTCCAACCCTCGACCTATGCGGCATCTGGGGCGGTTATACCGGTGAGGGGTCTAAAACCGTACTGCCATCAAAAGCCTACGCCAAAGTATCCATGCGACTGGTACCAAACCAGGACCATGAAGAGATCTCACTACAATTCCAGCAATACTTTGAAAGCATCGCCCCCGACTATGTACGGGTTAAAGTCACCAACCTCCATGGCGGTCAGGGATATGTTTCTCCAACTGACAGTGTTGCCTACAAGGCTGCCAGCAAGGCTTATGAGAAAACATTCGGTAAAAAGCCTATCCCCTTCCGCAGTGGCGGCAGTATCCCCATCATCTCCACCTTTGAGAAAGTACTGGGAATAAAATCAATCCTTATGGGCTTCGGACTGGAATCAGATGCCATCCATTCACCCAATGAGAATTTCCCGTTGTTTAACTTCTACAAAGGGATGGAAACAATTCCATGGTTTTACCAATACTTTACCAAACCACTGAGTAGTGAGTCGGAGAAGCTAGCCTGAGTATTTCACAACACTCAGGGCATTAAATTTCAAGATGTCAAAGAACTGAAACGCGTTCAGCGTTAAAACTTGTTCCGCGT
>CALCQV010000100.1 GCA_937894795.1 uncultured Bacteroidales bacterium | reverse complement strand
GGTTTATAATGCATTGCCCGGTTGCTGCAAATATGAAAGGACTCAAAAAGATAAAAAGTAATGTGCATTTATTCAGGAAAAGCGGCTGGAGCATGTAACAGTGCGCCAGTTGCAGCCTGACAATCAATTTTAAAAAACAGTAGTATGATTTTTAATCGACTGGTCAAATATTTCCTGGAGAACAGGCTTATCACGTTTCTGTTCCTGATTGCCTTTATTGGCTTGGGAATCAGTTATTCTCCCTTTAATTGGAACACCGGATTTATTCCACGAAACCCGGTGCCTGTGGATGCGATTCCTGATATTGGCGATAACCAGCAGATCGTTGCAACCGAGTGGATGGGAAGGTCACCCAAGGATATTCAGGATCAGGTGACTTATCCGCTATCAACCGCCATGCTTGGGATACCGGGTGTGCAGACCATCAGAAGCACCTCTATGTTCGGTATGTCGTTCATTTATATCATTTTCAAGGATGATGTTGAATTTTACTGGAGCCGCACACGTATACTAGAAAAGCTTAATTCACTGCCCCCCGGCACTTTGCCAGAGGGTGTATCACCAACCCTTGGACCCGATGCTACGGCACTTGGACAGATTTACTGGTATACGCTCGAAGGTCGGAATCCTGAAACAGGATTGCCTGCAGGTGGCTGGAGTCCCGAGGAATTAAGAACCATTCAGGATTTCTATGTCAAATACGGACTGGCTACTGCCGAAGGCGTTTCAGAGGTTGCTTCAGTGGGGGGATTCACCAAGGAATACCAGGTGGATATAAATCCAGAGGCCATGAAAGCGTATGGCGTTACCGTAATGGATGTGATGAATGCCGTGAGTAACAGCAATCTGGACATAGGTGCTGAAACCATTGAACTGAACAGTGTGGAGTATATCATCAGGGGGTTGGGTTATGTTAAAAACCTGAGTGATCTGGAGAATTCAGTAGTGGCAGTGCGCAATAATATTCCTGTCCGTATAAGGGATGTTGCCGTAACCTCCTTCGGACCTGCAACCCGTCGTGGCGGACTGGACAAATCAGGGGTAGAGGCTGTTGGTGCAGTGGTGGTTGCCCGGTATGGTTCCAATCCCCTTGAGGTAATCAATAATCTCAAAGAAAAGATCAGGGAAATTGAAGGCGGACTTCCGCAGAAAACACTGGCCGACGGCACTGTTTCAAAGGTTACCGTAGTGCCGTTCTATGACAGAACCGGCCTAATCAAAGAAACAATCGGGACATTGGAATCGGCCCTGTCGCATGAAATACTCATCAGCATCATTGTCATTATCGTTCTGGTGCTGAACCTGAGGGCTTCATTGATAGTCGCTGCCCTGCTGCCTATCGGGGTGCTGATGACATTCATATTGATGCATTTTCTGGGAGTTGATGCAAATGTGGTGGCATTATCGGGTATTGCCATCGCCATTGGTGTTATGGTTGATATTGGCATAGTTGACGTAGAGAACATACTGCGGCACCTTGAGATGCCTGAAAACCAAGGTATCAGGGGCAAGAAACTTTTATCAGTCATTTACCAGGCTACCACTGAAGTAAGGGCAGCCGTGGTAACCTCCATTGCAACCACCATTGTGAGCTTTCTGCCTGTATTTGCCATGGAAGCACAGGAAGGTAAGATGTTTCATCCGCTTGCATTCACAAAAACATTCGCACTAATTTCAGCATTCCTATTAGGCATCATTGTATTGCCCACCCTTGTTTACCTTTTCTTCAATATCCGCATCGATACCAAAAAGGCGCGAAGGAATTTTAACTACATCCTGATTGCAGCAGGCCTGTTTTTTATAATAGCTTGGGGAACATGGGCCGCAGTAGCATTGATACTTGTAGGAATCAACAACCTGCTTGATTACCGTTGGCCGGAATCAAGGAAGGAATACACAAATTACATCAACATTGCCATCACTGTGCTGGTGGCTGTGTATTACCTGGCTATTGAATGGCTACCGTTGGGGGCACACAATTCAGCCTTCGTAAATTACCTTTTTGTGGGTGCCATTATTGCGGTAATCCTTCTGGCACTGATGTCGCTGGTGCATTACTACGAACCAATTTTACGGTGGGGTCTTGCACACAAATGGAAGTTCCTGTTACTGCCGGCATTCACCCTGCTTTTCGGACTCCTTGCATGGCAGGGATTCGACAAAGTATTTGGTTTTACGGCCAATGGCATGGAAAAGATGGGATGGAACTCGTTCAGGGAAACTGCTCTTTGGCAGGGCCCTGTAAAGGCTTTCCCGGGCACGGGCAAGGAGTTTATGCCGGCACTGAATGAAGGCTCCTTCCTGCTAATGCCCACCAGTATGCCGCACTCGAGTATCAGCAAGAATCTGGAGTACATTGAAACACTCGACAAACGTTTGTCGGCAATACCTGAGGTGGAAGTGGCCGTAGGTAAATGGGGACGTGTGAATTCGTCCTTAGACCCTGCACCTGTTCAGATGTTTGAGAACACCATCAATTACCGCTCTGAATATATATTGGATGAGGATGGCCACCGCATGCAATTTAAGGTAGACAGGGATGGCAATTATCTGCTGAAAAACGGCGGGAAGTACAATCCTGCCAAGGAATCCTTCCGCATATATCCCAAGGATAGCCTGATTGCTGCCAATGGGGGCGAGTATTACCGGCAGTGGAGACCACATATCAGGCACCCTGATGATATTTGGGAGGAGATTGTTAAAGTTACCGATATACCGGGACTTACTTCTGCGCCAAAACTTCAGCCTATAGAGACTCGGCTGGTGATGCTTTCTACTGGTATGCGTGCACCAATGGGACTCAAGATATATGGTCCTGACCTTGAAACCATTGAAAAGGCAGGTATGCAATATGAAAGGGCATTGAAGGATGTGCCTTCCATCAAAGCATCGTCTGTCTTTTACGACAGGGCTGTTGGAGCACCTTACCTCGAGATAAAGTTGAATCGTGAAGCTATGGCCAGATATGGCATGACGGTAAACGATGTACAGGAAATACTTCAGGTTGCCGTAGGTGGCATGTCGTTGGGTAATACCGTTGAGGGGCGTGAGCGTTTTCCCATGAGAGTAAGGTATGCCAGAGAGCTAAGGGATAATCCCGAGGATTTGAAACAGATACTTATACCTTCCATGTTGGGCGTGCAGGTGCCGTTGGGCGAACTGGTTGATATAGCTTATACCCGCGGTGCCCAGATGATACGAAGTGAAAATACGTTCCTTGTAGGGTATGTTATTTTCGACAAGATTGCCGGTAAGGCAGAAGTGGATGTAGTGGAAGAAGCTGCCAAAGTACTGCAGGCTAAGATATCAGATGGTGAAATTGACAGCACACCCGGTGTTTCCTATAAGTTTGCCGGAAACTATGAACAGCAGATCAGGGCAACCAAACGACTGGCCATTGTAATTCCCATAAGCCTTATACTGATACTTCTCCTGCTGTTCTTCCAGTTTAAAACAGTGACTGCCTCCTTCATTCACTTTTCAGGCGTGTTTGTGGCATTTGCAGGTGGATTTATCATGATATGGCTTTACGGACAGCCCTGGTTCCTTGACTTTTCCATTGCCGGCGTAAATCTGCGCGATATGTTTCAAATACATACCATCAACCTCAGTGTGGCCGTGTGGGTTGGTTTTATTGCCCTTTTCGGCATAGCAACCAATGATGGGGTGATCATGGGAACATACATTCACCAGGTGTTTGAAGCCAGGCACCCGTCGACGGTGCATGATGTGCGTGAAGCGGTTGTTGCCGCAGGGCTTAAGCGGGTAAGGCCGGCCATGATGACTACTGCAGTGGCAGTAATTGCCTTGCTGCCAGTGCTCTCCTCTACAGGCAAGGGTGCCGACATTATGGTACCCATGGCTATACCTACGTTTGGCGGTATGATCATACAAGTGATGACCATATTTGTGGTACCTCTGTTTCAGGCTATGTGGAGAGAGAATCAGGTTAAAGGAAATTAAATTCATTTAAATAATATTGAGAATGAGTAACACATTCAAACTGCTCCTAATGATCCTTTTGCTTGGCGCGAGTAGGGCAGGAGCACAAAACAATACAGATTCACCGGGTGCGTCGCCGCGCGATTCACTCATGAAATACATGCGGATTGCCGGTGAGAACAACCCGTTGGTAATGCAGCGGCTGAATGAATACCGGGCTTCACTTGAGAAAGTACGGCAGGTTGGCTCATTGCCTGATCCTGAATTGACTACCGGAATATTCCTCAGTCCTATGGAGCTTATAGGCGGCAATCAGGTAGCTGAACTAAGTCTCATGCAAATGTTCCCATGGTTTGGTGTGCTTAAGAATTCAAAGGATGAGATGAGCCTTATGGCACAGGCCAATTATGAGTCATTCAGGGATGCCAGGGCAGAACTCTATTATAATGTTGAGCGTTCCTGGTACCAATTCTATGTGCTGAAAGAGGAAATCAACATTGCTGAAAAGAATATGGAACTTCTGCGCACCATTGAACGACTGGCGCTGACCAGATTCAGGCAGTCGCCGGGAACGCGGAGTTCGGGGCAGTCATCGGGAAACAGCATGGGAAACAGCATGGGAATCAGTATGCCTGCTTCATCAGGCGGTTCATTGAGTGATCTTTACCGGATTCAGATGGAAATTGCTGATCTGGAAAACAAAATAGCTATGCTGAAGAACAGAACGTCACCCATTCAGGCACAGTTCAACGCACTGCTCAACAGGCCTCTTGATGTGCCGGTTCATTTACCCGATACCTTAACTGCCGACACGCTGAATGTGGCGTTGGAGGCAATTACTGACAGTATGCTCACCAACAATCACATGCTGGCCATGATTGATTATGAGCGGCAATCAATTGAATCCCAACGACTGATGAACCTTAAAATGGGATACCCCATGATTGGTGTTGGTTTAAACTATTCAATCATCAATGAAAGCATGATGTCAACGTCTGAAATGAACGGCAATGATATGATCATGCCCATGGTAAAAGTCACATTGCCCATATACAGGAAGAAGTACAAATCACTGCAGAAAGAAGCTATACTATTAAAAACAGTTTCTGATAATAACTATCAGGCAACTGCCAATACACTCAAGGCGGAAATCTACCAGGCAGTACAGTCATATCTTGATGCCCGGCTACTTATGGAACTATATAGGAACCAGCACACCCTGGCGCAGAAATCACTTGACCTCATGATACGTGATTTCTCGGTATCGGGAGCATCGCTAACTGACATACTGCGGGTAATGCAGCAGACCCTCGATTATGAATTCAAACAGGTGGAAGCCCTGGCAGATTACAATACATCCATGGCATATATACGCAGGTTGATGTCAAACAATGGAGCACAATAACAAGTAATAAAACACAATACCATGAACAAGATCAAATCAAAGAAGTACATAACCTACGCCCTGCTGGTACTTGGAGGCCTTGCACTGGGATGGATATTTTTCCATAATTCAACCGTAAATAAGGATGAACACAGCCATTCTGCTGAAACGGCCGAAGCAACCATCTGGACATGCTCCATGCATCCACAGATACGAAGGGAAGCTCCCGGCGATTGCCCCATATGCGGTATGGATCTGATTCCACTGAATCAAAGCACTGCTGACTCCGTTATGATGGACCCTAATTCAATTCATCTTACACGGGAAGCTGCACAACTGGCCAATGTTATGACATCAGTGGTAACCAGGCAAAAGCCGGTGAAGGAAGTTAGACTATATGGAAAAGTACAGGCTGATGAACGGCTGCTTCAAAGCCAGGTGGCCCATATCCCCGGAAGAATAGAGCGCCTGCTGGTGAACTTTACAGGCGAGCAGGTAAGAAAAGGACAGGTACTTGCCGAAATCTATTCACCTGAACTGGTCACTGCCCAGCAGGAATTGCTTGAAGCGGCCGCTGTTAAGGAGCAGCAGCCACAAATATATGAAGCTGCCCGCGAACGACTGCAACATTGGAAACTGTCAGCTCAACAAATGGATGAAATTGAGCAATCGGGCAAAGTAAAAACTAACTTCCCAATTAAATCAAATACCAACGGCATTGTTACTGCCCGCCGTATTAACACAGGAGACTATGTGGGCGAAGGGACGGTGCTTTTTGACATAGCCGACCTGTCGTCTGTATGGATATTGTTTGATGCGTATGAAAGCGATTTGCCATTCCTCAATCAGGGCGACATGATAAGCTTTACTGCACAGGCCCTGCCGGGTGAGTCGTTCAATGGTCGAATCGCCTTTATTGACCCGGTGATTGATGCCGTTAACCGTGTTTCGAAGGCGAGGGTAGAGATCAATAACCAGTCGCGTAAACTGAAACCTGAGATGTTTGTAACCGGAGTGCTGAAGGCAAACCTGGAACAATTCAACAACAATCTGGTAATTCCGCGCTCGGCAGTGCTCTGGACGGGTAAACGCTCCATCGTTTATGTTAAGCAACCGGGCACTGATGAACCTGTATTCAAAATGCGGGAAATAGAAACCGGACCAACACTCGGCAATAGCTTTATAGTGCTCAATGGATTGGCAGAAGGCGAAGAGATTGTAACTCAGGGCACCTTTAACGTGGATGCCGCAGCCCAATTGGAAGGCAAACCCAGCATGATGAATCCTGCCGGAGGAGAGCAGGCCACTTCCATGCCGGGTATGGACCATGGAACACCCAACAGGAATGCACAAGCAGCATCAATGCCAGGCATGCAGCATGGAAGCCAAAATGGTGCGTCTGTTTCTGAAGCTTCAGGTAAAACAACATCTGCTAAACCTGCAGGCAGTAATAAATCTTCAGGAAAAGCCCAAACAGTAGAATTCAAAACTCAGTTCGGCAACGTAACTGACCAATACCTGGCATTGAAAAACACCTTTGTGCAAAGTGATGCGGCAAAGGCAAAAGTGGCAGCCCAAAGCTTCAACCAGTCGTTGGACAAGGTAGATATGAACCTCCTGTCCGGCAATGACCACATGCAATGGATGGATTATCTGGCCAAGTTCAGGCAGCAGGCCAGGGCAATCAGTTCTACAGATGATCTCAGCGCCCAGCGAACAGCATTCTCCGTACTCAGCGACCAGTTCTATAAAGCCATCAAAACATTCGGCCTTTCGGGCAAAACCCTTTATTACCAATACTGTCCCATGGCAAATAACAACAGGGGAGCCTACTGGATCAGTGAATATAAGGATATCAGGAACCCATATTTCGGCAACCGGATGTTAACTTGCGGAGAAACGAGAGAGACATTGAAATAACATACAAATGCTTTGCCAACGACATAGGAATTGTATCTGAAACCCTTGAATTCTTGCTGTCATCCTTATTTGGTATTTCCATGTTTAAGTTGTTGAGTTTAGTAGAATTTTGGAGTTCTAATACAGAAATCCAAACTGCCATAGCGGAACCACATTGTTAAAGCCAAATTCAATATCATCTTTAACAATATAGCTCCTCTCAATATCCCTCAGTTGTTTCTGCTTTTTATTCCTTCCGCCAACTTCAAACGTAATATCATTTATTAGGAAGTCAGCCAGAGGCGATGAAATAACCTTGTAATTAACTTTTGTCTGATTATAGAAGAAAGTTTCCCTTAAGTTGCCTGTATTTGAATTCTCAGGTGCCAGGTTATAAATAAGATTGGTATTATCCAGATACAACTTGTTAACTTTTCCCAAGCCCCTGATACCACCGGTCGAGTCGTGCAATTGTGCTATAAGTCCGGCTTCTTCCATGAAAACCAAATAATCTGCTATATTATTTCTGCTTGCCCCCAGCATTTCTCCAATCTTCGAGAAATTGGGTTTAAATGGGACACTTTGTGCCACTATTGCCAACAATTGTTTCAGTTTCCTGCTTGTAGCAACATTCATTTCTGCGTAATGAGGAATATCTGTCTCCAGTGTTTTGATGATAATCTGTTCCAGTCGTATCTGGAAATCGTTTTCCTTGGCAAAGGGATAGTATCCATGCTTAAGATAATCCTGAAAATAGGGCAGGGGATGCTCTATTTCTGCCAGAGTGACTTTGTGATTCAAAACATCTTCCAGCGAATAAACATCGGCATTAATATCATGAAACAATTTCAAATATTCCCTGAATGACAAACCTTTCATCTCATACATTACCGCTCTTCTACTCAAGTCGGCAGCACCCTTATTTATATCCAATATTGCCGAACCGGTAAATACCACCTGTAAATCTGGATAATAGTCGTAAATCAATTTTAATTCAGTCGACCAATCCTTATACTTATGAATCTCATCAATGAATAGGAATTTCCCGCCCATTTTCTGGAACTCGCCTGCCATATCGACAAGCTTGTGTGAAGCAAAATAGAAATCCTCTACCGTTACATAAAGAGTCTTGTCAGGATTAAGGTTGTTTTTTATATGCTGAAGTATCAAGGTGGTTTTCCCGACACCACGCGCTCCTCTTAATCCAATCATCCGGTTATCCCAATTAATCTGTGAATACTTATACCGGTAAAAATCAGTTTTAACTTCTCTGATTAAATTGTGCGAATACTCCAATAACTTTTGCATGGCTAGATCAATTTGCACACAAATATACAAAATGCACTCTCAAAGTGCAAATAATTGTAAAAAATGCACTAGTTGAGTGCAATATATCCCTTTTGGGGAATTCCTATGTGATACAGTCAGCCCCTTATTAATTCGTTGGTCAAGCAGTCAAACCCTAATTGTGTTCCACCCAAATCAACTCCTCTGTCTTGTAACCCAGTTTCCTGGCAATTGAGAGGTAATCCTGTTTGATATTCTCAGGAATGGAAGTCTCCCGAGCCAGAATCCACAGGTAGCTCAGGTCTTTGCCGGCAATGAGGGCGTACCTGTATTCACTGTCGAGGGCAATCACATTGTAGCCGGAATAAAAGGGACCGAAGAAGGACACTTTCAGCATAGCGACGGTAGGATTGACATGTTCGTGTTCATCTGATTCACCCGAGTTAACGAAGTGCATAGAGCAGGATGATTTTCACCATCAGGAATGACAATTTTGAATACCTTTGAACGTTTAGAATATGGCTAGAACCCAATTGATTTCAAACCTAAAAAACTTAACCATGATTACGCTGGTAAAAAAGTGTCTGTACGCAGGTAATTATCCCAACAATATATCATTGGCATTGCTTTTTCTGCGGGTAATTGCCGGAATTTTCATGCTTACGCATGGTTATCCCAAGTTCCTTAAGCTGCTTGATGGCGGTCCGGTTCAATTTGCCGATCCAATTGGCATCGGTGAAACAGCATCGCTCATACTAGCCGTATTTGGTGAATTCCTTTGCTCCATACTCCTGATCTTCGGCGCAGCCACACGCTTTTCTGCCCTTTCACTACTAATCACCATGCTGGTGGCGGGCCTTATCGTACATGCGCCCGATGCATTCCGCATAAAAGAGATGTCGCTGCTTTATGCTTCCATCTTCATGGCCATACTTATTGCCGGTGCCGGGAAATACTCTGTTGATAATTGGTTGGTCAAGAGGAAGTAGATAATTACACACACAGCAAAACCCTTCATTGTACTCCATTCACCCGGAAAACAAAAGATACGATGGATTCCTGTTGCTGAGCCTGTATAAGAGAATTGGCAAAGTAGGAGAGGCGAAATACCAGTAGACTGAACAAGTTTTGTATTTAAAAATATTGTTATTATCTTTGTTACCATCGTAATAGTTACCGTGGTAACAGAAATAGCAATATGAAATTTTATAATCGCACAAGCGAGTTATCAGAACTCAAACGCATTCAGAATCTGGCGTTTATTGACCACTCCAGGATGACAGTCGTTACCGGCCGAAGGCGTATTGGCAAAACAAGTCTTATACTGGAAGCGGTGAATGGATTGCCTATGGTTTATCTCTTTGTGGGTCGAAAGAATGAAGCCAGCCTCTGCGCTGAGTTTATACCTATCATTGCCCAGTCGCTCAATGTGTATGTGCCAACTGAAATTCGCACATTCCGGTCACTGTTTCAGTTTCTTCTTGAATTGTCAGTCAACACGCCTTTTAACCTGCTGATTGATGAATTTCAGGAGTTCTACAACATCAATGAATCAGTATATAGCGAAATGCAAAACCTGTGGGATCAGTACAGGAAGAAGACACACCTTAACCTGGTGTTGTCGGGTTCGGTCTATTCACTGATGCAGAAGATATTTCAGCATGCCAAAGAACCCCTGTTTGGCAGGGCCGACAATATTATTAAACTATCAGCATTTGATCTGGCAACCCTTAAAAAGATTATATCGGATTACCGGCCGCACTATTCAAATGATGACCTGTTGGCGCTTTATGCATTCACCGGCGGTGTCCCGAAGTACATAGAGCTGTTTTGCGATAATAATATGCTGAGTGTCGACGAAATGATTTCATTCATGGCACGTGAGAATTCTTCATTTACCGATGAGGGCAAGAACCTATTAATTGAAGAGTTCGGTAAAAACTATGCCACCTATTTCTCTATATTGAGCGCTATTTCAGCGGGCCAGAACACACAACCGCAAATTGAAGCAGCACTTGGTGATAAAAGCGTGGGCGGACAGATAAAGCGCCTGATAGAGGATTATCACATAATTGCCCGACAGCGGCCTATTTTATCAAAAGTAGGAACTCAGTCGGTGCGCTATGAGATTCTTGATAATTTTATAAGATTCTGGTTTAGGTACTTTGATCGCTATCGATCATTAATAGAGGTAAAGAATTTTGGAGCCTTACAGACAATCATCAGGGATGACTATCCTACCTATTCAGGGAAAATACTGGAAATTTACTTTAAGCAGAAATTTGCTGAAAGCATGCAGTACCGTGCCATAGGTTCATGGTGGGAGCCCAAGGGTGATCAGAAGGAAATTGACATTGTAGCCCTCAAATTGGAGAAGAACAGTGCCGTTGTTGCCGAAGTTAAACGGCAAAAGAAAAATTTCAATCCCGATAATTTTGCCGAGAAAGTAAAACATCTGAAAACGAAACTCCTCCCAAAGCACAAAATTGAACCAATTTGCTTAACTATTGAGGATATGTAGCGCAGGGGCAGGTGCAAGACCTGCCCCTACGATATCTTTCCGGATGATTATCATTATACGGGCAGGTCACGACCTGTCCCTACAAAACTTAACGCGTTTTATGCCCGTGCCTGTGATGCAGATCAGGATAATGCGGGTGATTATGTGATTGCGGCTCATGCACATGCAGATGTGAATGTCCCTTGCCGGCACCCAGGTACAACAATCCGGCCGGTTGGAACGAGTTGAGTTTCATCAGCAGAATCTTACTGAAGGGCGTAGCCATGCCAAACAGCAAACCCGAAACCAACCCCGCAATAACAGCCGTCTTCTTCATGTTTCATTTAGGCATTACAACAGGTAAATATAGAGACAAAATGTGAATCAATAGAAGCACAAAGGGCATGGACCACTAGCAGGGGAGTAAGTATTATCAACCAGGATCAATCCAACAATCATACATCGATAGTGAAAAACCGGTAAGGCAGTTGCCCCAAGGCCCCTGCGTTACCGGTATATATAGACGGCATTATATGTAGAGACGCGGCGCGCC
>CALCQV010000099.1 GCA_937894795.1 uncultured Bacteroidales bacterium | reverse complement strand
GTGGGGAAGGTATTTAAGTTGAAGGGGAGTGTGGCGCTAGTTAAATAGTGCAATATATTTCAATATGGTACAATGTGGTGGGCTCCGAGTTTTTATCGAGAGGTTCAACACTGATAAGGAAGTTAAAGACAGCAGGGAAACAACATTGAACAACATTGAACAACATTGAACGCGCAGCTTTGAACTAAATTTTATTTAAATTTGATTACCCTGATATCAAAACGAAGTTATGACAGCAAATGCTGAATTGAAATGCTAGTAAAAAATGTTCGGCGTTAATCCCACCGGTTATTTGTTATTGCTTGCAGTATGTTGCCGGCTACCGGCATTGGTTTCCCCCTTAGATAATTTGATTATTTAGGAGGGTGAGATTCAATAAAGGTCGGGACTTTATTAATTTATAACTTTAATTTACCATGAAAAAGTTCCTTTTTTTAGTTATTTTGTTAATTAGTTGCTTTGTAGTCAAAGCACAGTTTCAGGTGAGTGTTGAATTACAAGGTGATTGTGTTGTACCTGATCAGAACACTAATTATTTTGTTAGATTCTATGTCTTTAATTCTGATGACGAGTTAATAGAACTGCAAACAGTAAGCGTAGCAACAACTTATGCAGGTAACCCAGTAATCATGACTGCTCAATTTAGCAGTTTTTGTACTTCAGATAACCACAAAGTTTATAGAATTTATGCTGAAGCTGCAAAAGTATATCCGACCAATCCACCAACAGAGATTTGTTATGGCAAAAAATGGACATCAAGTCTATATTCTTGTGATGATTTTGTTTTTTACAGTCCAATTAGTATTGGAGTTATAACTTTGGAATAAAGATGAATTATAGATCATCAAGTCTATACATGTTATTTGCGCTGGTTCTGACAATTCAATCCAATTGTCAGAACCAGGCAAATAACTGGTTTTTAAATTATGGTCAAGGTGCTGGAATTACGTTTAATTCAGGAACCGCCATCGCAACAACAAATAGTTCTTTGCATCATTTTGGAACAGGTGGAACAGCCTCCATCTCAGATACTAATGGAAATGTACTTTTTTATTCTGATGGATTAACCATTTACAATACAGATGATGAAGTTATGGCTAATGGTAATGGGCTTGATGGTGACCACGGTGGCTCTCAACCGATAGCCATCTGTGAAAAGCCTGGTAATTCAAATCAATATTATGTTTTTACTATTGGAAGCGAAAATGTACCAAGTGGGTTGAAATATAGCATAGTTGATATGCTGGGTGATAATGGGAAAGGAGAAGTTATCTCCAAGAATATTCCTATTAATTCAGCCGTATGGGCAAGGGATAAGATTGCAATTGCTAAACATTTAAATAACAGGGATTATTGGATTGTAACGAGGTTAATTAATTCTGATTATTTTGTCAGTTACTTGCTTACTCCAGATGGTATAAACGATTCTCCAATCCCGAGTAAGACGCGGTTTATGGCCCATACAGGCTTATGGAGAGGTCCATTGAAATTTTCACCGGATTACAAAAAGCTAATTTCGGCACATAGGCACATGAGTCATTTTAGTAATGGATCTTTTGAAGTGTGCAATTTCAATAATTCTACTGGTGAGATTGATTATGAATTTTCTATTAAGGAGTTTGCGAATAATGAAAATGATTTTCCAATCCTGGGGATAGAAATTTCACCTGATTCAAAAAAGCTGTTTGTTAGTTTCAAAGTAAATAGTGATATCCTAAATCCCGGTGAGTTTTCATGGATATATCAGTATGATCTAACACAAAGTGATTCAAATGCTTTCTTAAATTCTCATATATCTGTCACAACCACAGCCAGTGTAGCTGGTTTGCAGCTTGCTCCTGATGGGAGAATCTATGGGATTAAGCATATATTTCAAACCGATAATGATACCTTATTTGCTTACCTAGACAGAATTGAAAATGTTTGGGAGACCGGAGTTGCATGTAATTTTGTTGAAAATGTAGTAAGTTTAGCTGGAAGATATACTCAAGAAAATCTTCCACATTTTCCACAGCATTTACTTTACAGGTTTGTATGGAGTGGTAGCTGTGCTAAAACACTTTTTAATTTCCGCCATCGCTTCATCCCTGAACCTGACAGTATTGTTTGGATTTTTGGTGATGGAACCACCTCATCAGAGTTTAATCCAACGCATATTTTTCAAACAGGCGGTATTTATGAAGTGCATGCTCATGTATTATATCATGATGGAAGAATTGAAGAAACTTCAAGACAAGTGGAAGTTTTCCAGGCTCCGGAACTGATATTGACTGATTCATTACAGATCTGTGAAGGTTCTTCTGCACAGTTGGACGCTGGAGGTGGATATGCACAGTATAACTGGCAAGGTCAGTTAACCCCGGGAAACCAGTATTATACGGTAACTGATACAGGATTGTATTCAGTAAGAGTTAGAAATAGCCTGAATTGTTTTGCCAGCGATACCACAAGGGTCTTCAATTTTCCAAAACCGGTAATAGATACCACAAACTTTATAATCTCACCCACCACCTGCGGCGGCTCCACCGGGGCTATCCGAGGATTGGCAGTAACAGGTACTGATCCCATTAGCGTTGAGTGGAGGGATGTTAATGGCAATGTGCTTGAAACAGGCTATGATATTTACGATTT
>CALCQV010000098.1 GCA_937894795.1 uncultured Bacteroidales bacterium | reverse complement strand
ATAAATATTGACCTTTAAGTATAGAAACCGAATTTATTAAAAGTATCACTGCTAAAACTAATACTCTGTCATGAAACAATTATCATTGCTGCTTGTCCTGATAGCTTTAACCTTTGGTGTTGCGTCAGCTCAGGAATCTGAAACCAATCTTAAAAAACTCCCCTCTATCTCTGTGAAGAACCTCGCCGGACAAACCATTAATACTGCTGAACTTAACAATGATGGGAAACCAATGATTGTTAGTTTCTGGGCATTGTGGTGCAAGCCATGTATTAATGAACTTACTACCATTGCTGACATATACGATGATTGGACCACGGAAACCGGAGTAAAACTTGTTGCCGTTTCCATTGACGATGCCCGCTCTTCAGCAAAGGTTGGTCCTACTGTACATGCCAAAGGATGGGAATATGAAGTGTTGCTTGACGTGAATGGCGATTTCAAGAGGGCCATGAACGTAAATATGATTCCACATACCTTCCTGATCAACGGTAATGGTGAAATTGTATGGCAGCATACTTCATTCAGTGAAGGCAGTGAGTTGGAACTCATTGAAATGGTTAGAAAACTCAATGCCGGCCAGCCCATCAATTAATTTTCATTTGCCTGTTTATTAGGGTTTCAGCCTTCGGGTATTGGTTAGCCCTTAATTTTTTATATTCATTTTTTTCACGGTAGTAATTATTTAAGATGAGAAAACTATACGCAGTTATTTCTATTTTGGTTCTGATATCAGCCGGATCACTCCAAGCTCAGGATCTGTTGCAAGGCAAGATATCTGGTAATTTTCAGCTTGATGCACAGATATATAAAGCCGATTCGGCTATTGGTGCTGAAGATGTTAGTGAAAAAATGCTGATGAATGCATTTGCAAACCTGCTCTATACTCAGGGAAACTTTAATGCCGGCATACGGTTTGAGTCATATATAAACCCCATACTGGGATATGATAAAAGGTATAAGGGTACCGGTGTCCCCTACTGGTTCGCTTCATGGGAAAAAGAAAGCTTTGGAATCACTGTTGGGCATTTCTATGAACAATTTGGCAGTGGAATGACTCTTCGTAGCTATGAAGAACGCAATCTGGGCTATGATAATGCAATCAAGGGTGCCCGAATAGTTTTCAAACCCTACCAGGGTATTGTGCTTAAAGGGTTGATTGGAACACAACGCTTCTTCTGGGAGCAGGGACCGGGTATGGTTCGGGGTCTGGATGGCGAGTTCGCCTTGAATGATATCTTCAATAATACTTCTGAGAATTTGCCCCGATTAACACTTGGTGGTAGTTTCGTGAGCAAGTTTGAACCAGAAGCCGACATTCTGGTCAATGGCAATGAAATACTCATCTTACCAGAAAATGTAGCCGCTATATCAGGTCGTTTTAACCTTAATCATAAAGGCTTTATCCTTGATGGAGAATATGCTTATAAGTATAATGACCCTTCAGCTGTCAACAACTTCATCTATAAGGCCGGGGCCTCTACTTTGCTTCAGGCTTCCTATTCCCGTAAAGGATTTGGCATCATACTGTCGGGGAAGGTAACTGACAATATGAGCTTCAAATCAAAGAGGACAGAGAAAGGCAGCGTGCTTGATATCAACTATCTGCCCGCTTTAACCCGTCAGCATGCCTACACACTTTCGGCTATGTATCCCTATGCCACACAGCCAAATGGTGAGTTTGCACTTCAGGGGCAAATCAACTACAAACTCAAAAAGGGAACCATCCTGGGAGGGAAATATGGTACTGACATCGCCCTCAATTTCTCTAGGGTCAATTCACTCGACCGTGATTCATTGGATAACTTGACCCCATTGGGTAAAAGTGGCACCCTTGGATATAAAACCAATTACTTTGCAATAGGTGATGAGCTTTACTTCCAGGACTTTAATATAGAGATTCAACATAAGTTCAATAACAAGTTTAAGGCACTGATATCATGGGTTAACCTGGTTTATAACATGAAGGTTATTGAAGCACATGATGAACCTGATGTAAAGGCAAACATTTTTATTGCTGATGCAACATACAGGTTCAACACCAGAAATGCCCTGAAGGCTGAATTGCAGCATCTTTCAACCAAGCAGGACGAAGGCAATTGGGCTCAGGCAATGCTGGAGTTTACCTTTGCTCCAAGGTGGTTTATGACTTTCATTGATCAGTATAACTACGGCAATGACGATAAAGACCGACGCTTCCATTATCCAACGGTTGCATTAGGCTATACGCAGGACTCCAACCGCTTGTCAGTAAGCTATGGTAAACAACGTGAAGGAATCATTTGTGTGGGAGGTGTCTGTCGTACTGTGCCTGCTTCCAATGGATTACTCATAACACTTACCAGTAGTTTCTAATGTTTACAAGAATAAATTGAGACTTTAACCTTAATCCAAAGAACATGATCTTTAAAAGAATTCTCCAATATAGTTTATCAATGGCAGCTGCCGGTGCCCTGATGGTATCGTGCGACAAGATTGAAGAGCCCTTCACCGAGAAAATCACTGTTGATACTACTATCCAGACCAGTCACACTAAGCGTGTGCTGCTGGAAGATTACACAGGTCATCAATGTGTTAATTGCCCTGAAGCTGCATTGATAGCACATGATCTGAAAAATCTAAAAGGTGATAAGTTGGTTGTGATCGCTGTACATGCCGGTTGGTTTGCTAAAGCTACTCCTGCAGGTGACTTTACCGCCGATTATACCACCGATGCCGGTGATGCATGGGATGCCTTCTTCGGCATTTCAAATGTGGGCAATCCTAATGGTTTGGTAAACCGAAAGTACTTTACAACCTCTGAACATATTCTGTCACCACCGGCATGGAGCACTGAAGTATTAAACGTACTTGCTGATACGGTTGTAACTGTTGACCTGAAAATAAACAATAATTACAATGCTGAAAATCGCTTGCTGAATAGTGAAATAACGGTTGAGTTTGTGAAACCTGTTGATAAGGACCTTAATCTCATTGTTGTTCTAACCGAAAGTGGTATTGTTTCACCTCAGAAAAATAACAATGCAGAAGTTGGAGTAACTCCTATAATTTACGACTATGTTCACAATCATATGCTTCGCGATGCTCTTACAGGAACATGGGGAGTGGAAGTTGCCAAAGCAGGCACAGCCAATCCGGCAACACTGAAAAAGAATTTTAATTATACAGTAAATCAGGCTTTTAACGCAGATAACTGCAGTATTGTGGCATTTGTATACGATGTAGCCACTAAAGAAGTGCTTCAGGCAGTAGAAAAGCAGTTGTAGTATACATCAAACAATTTCACTTGCCTGCACAAACAGGCAAAACACGGAGAGAGACACCTGTGCGGATGCCTCTCTTTTTATTTAATGCATAGGATATCTATGAATCTGATAAGCTATTCTAAATTTAACCATGGATTTGAATGGAATATTCATAATGGAGCTAAATTAGTATCCTTATTACCAGCATGTCATATATGCATATATATCAATATATAGGGTTTGAAAAAATATTATAACGTTAACCTATTTAGTTGATTAATATCTTATTACCTTTGCAGCTGCATTAAAAAAGCCACACTTCCACCATAAATTATACTTTTACTACAAATACAGAATTTTGAATATGAATAAGAAGTTACTGATCAGGGATTTAACCTTAAGGGATGGACAGCAGTCGCTATTTGCCACCCGTATGACACAGGCACAGGTTGACAGGGTATTGCCCCTTTACAAGGGAGCAGGCTTTTATGCAATGGAAGTTTGGGGAGGTGCTGTACCTGACTCAATCATGAGATATCTAAATGAAAATCCCTGGACACGCTTAACAAGAATAAAAGAAATAATTGGTGATTCTTCAAAGCTGACAGCTCTTTCCAGAGGAAGAAATGTCTTTGGGTATAATCCATATCCTGATGATGTTATCGATGGTTTCAACCGGAATGCTGTTCACGCAGGAATTTCCATCATGCGTATCTTCGATGCCCTGAATGATACTGACAATGTGAAAAGTACCATCAAATCAGTAAAAGAGAATGGAGGTATAGCTGATTGTGCTGTATGTTACACTGTAGACCCTCACTTTTCAACAAAAAACAAAATTAAGGCTGCTCTACAGGGTAAACCATTAAATACCCGAATTTTTACGGATGATTACTACCTGCAGAAGGCGCTGAAATTACAGGAAATGGGAGCTGACATGATTTCCATAAAGGACATGGCAGGCCTGATTCCACCCCTTAGAGCAGGCAGACTGGTAAGGCTGTTTAAGAAAAACCTTTCAATACCTGTTGATTTCCACACTCATTGTACTCCCGGTTATGGTTTAGCCTCTTCACTGATGGCTATAGTGAATGGGGTTGATATAGTTGATACCAATATGATGAGCTTTGCAGGTGGATCTGCAGCAGCCTCCTTTGAAATTATTCAGTTATTCTGCAATAAATTGAAGATAGATACCGGTGTAAACCTGGAAGCCGTAGTTAAAATTGAAGCGGAACTTCGCGAGATCAGAAAGGAACTGGCTGATTTTGACAGTACTAAAAAATTCCCCATAAACTTTAATATCATCACCGATAAACTGCCTAAAGATATTGATGAACTATTTGAACTTGCTATTGCCTATGCAAAAGCCGATAAAGAAGACGACCTGCTAAGCACAACGCAACACATTGAACGCTATTTCAACTTCCCGGAACCAGATGATAAAGTGAAAGATGCTGAAATGCCGGGTGGCATGTACTCCAATATGCTGGCCCAGTTGAAACAATTGAAACTTGAAAGACTACTCCCACGTACACTTGATCTCATACCAATGGTTAGAATGGCTGCAGGCTGTCCTCCATTGGTCACACCAACAAGTCAGATTGTTGGGGTTCAGGCGGTGAACTGTGTTATAGATGAATCAAAGGGGCAGCCTATGTATACCACCAAGTCAATTCAGTTTGTAAACCTGGTGAAAGGCGTATATGGCAAAACCCCGGCCCCGATAGATCCCGATTTCAGGTACAAGATTGCCGGAGTTAAAGAAGAAACCCCCTATGATGTAAAGTATTACAAGAAGCAGGAGAATCCTGTTTTCCATGAATACGGTGGAGTGAAACTAGCTGATAATGAACGCGATGAACTATTGCTCGAACTTTTCCCTTCTGTGGCTGCTGAATTCCTGAAAAAGAATATTGAGCAAACCTACCTTAACGAGATACACAAGATTGAAGAGGAGAAGCGCCTTAAATTTGAAGCGGAAAAACATGCCTACGACAGTCTGACGGAAGAGGAAAAGAAAAACCGACTGCTAGAAGGTCTCTATAACTACGATTGGGTATCAGAAGAAGCCGATGATCTGGGACATTCATAGAATTGTGCCGGGCACAACGCATATTCCATAATGCTCATTATCTTTGTGCCCTATCAATTTTCAAATTATGTCGGAAAATTCAGAAACTCCCCAATATATCAGGCCTACATGGGATGAATACTTCATGGAAGTAGCCAATACTATTGCCAAGCGTGCAACATGCGACAGAGGCAGAAGTGGTTGTGTCATTGCCCGAAACAAACAGATATTGGTAACCGGTTATGTGGGATCACCCATTGGACTCCCCCACTGTGATGAAGTTGGACATCTCTTTAAACAGCTGACTCATGGTGATGGCAAAGTTACCAACCATTGCGTAAGAACTGTTCATGCAGAGCAGAATGCCATTTGCCAGGCTGCAAGATTAGGCATAGCTTTGGAAGGTGCCACCTTATACTGCCGTATGACTCCATGCCGCACTTGTGCCATGCTCATTATTAATTGTGGCATTGTAAGGGTAGTATGTGAACATAAATACCACAGTGGTGAGGAATCTGAAGCAATGTTCCGTGATGCCGGTATCAAACTGGATTATGTGAATGAAGAAGTGCTTAAATACGATAACCAAAAAGGATAATGGTGTTGATTATAATCGGTATAATGAAAGCTGATTTATAAGCTCACTCCATCTTCTGTTTCGCTATTCTCTTCTGAAGATCCTTTCCCGGCTTCAGAATCATCTCCTGATTTCTGAAGCTTTAGTCGTTCAAGTCCTTTCTTCACCTGGGGTACCAGTGATGGAACGAGTTGTGCTATAGGCTTATATAATACTGAGGCCTCTTTCTTTTCAGGTTTGATGAGTAAACCACCCTGACCTGCTATCTCAATTACATAAATCAAGGCTGAAACAAGCAATAAACCCTTGAATGCCCCGAATATAGCACCCGATATCCGGTTTAGGCAACCAAGTGAGGCCATCTCCAGCATCTTCTGAATGGTTTTGCCAATGAAATACATTACAATAATTACAAGAAGATAACAAATCCCAAATGCCAATAAATGCATTAAAGCTGAGTCACTTCCGGTTGATTGCCGCAAAATGGCTTCTATATACCAGGCAAATCGTAATGAAATATAAAATCCAAGAATCAATCCCAGTAATGAAGTGGCGCTCAGAATAAAACCCTTGAAAACACCCTGTACTGCTCCAAGGGCGGCAATGATCAATATTATCAGGTCAATCTGATTCATAAATTGATTGTCATTTGCATCCTATCACTTATTTTACTATGGCAATTGTGTGTTATAGTCCTTTTATTTTCCTGGTAAGCTTGGTTGCGAAAACAAAATTATTGAGCTCTTTATTGTCGCTCATCAGTATGGTATCCCTATCGCCCTGCCACCATAATTTACCTTCGTGAATAAATGACACCCTGTCGCCTATTTCAATAACAGAGTTCATGTCATGAGTATTGATCACTGTAGTAATGCCATACTCCTCAGTAATTTCCTTAATCAGATTATCAATAACATTGGCAGTGTGAGGATCAAGGCCTGAGTTAGGTTCGTCACAGAAAAGGTAGCGTGGATTCATAGCAATGGCTCTGGCAATGGCAACGCGTTTCTTCATACCCCCGCTCAATTCAGAGGGCAACAGTTTATTCACATTTTCCAGATTGACTCTGGAAAGGCAGAAGTTTGCCCTTTCCAGCCGTTCACCTATTGATTGCTCGGTAAACATCGACAAGGGGAACATCACATTCTGCTCCACATTCATAGAATCAAACAAAGCACCACCCTGAAACAGCATACCAATCTCCTGTCTTACAAGTTTCATCTCATCAAAGGACATTCTTGAAAGTACCTTTTCACCAAATATTCCCCGCCCCTCATCGATCTCAAAAAGGCCTACCAGGCACTTCATCAGAACGGTCTTACCCGATCCACTTTGTCCGATAACGAGGTTACAACGACCGGCTTCGAATTTCACACTGACATTGTCGAGCACTTTATTGTCACCAAACGACTTGGATATTTCAATTGCTTCTATCATGCCAGTAACAGGTTGGTAAGAATTAAATTAAATATTATAATGGCAATACTACTGTTTACCACTCCTTTAGTACTTGCTTCACCTACTTCGAGGGCACCTCCGCGGGTATAATAACCATGATAACCGGATATCGAGACAATCAGGAAAGCAAAGACCACTGATTTTACAAGAGAATAAAACACGTCATAACCCTCAAAAAATGCCTTTAATCCATATATAAATTCTCCTGATGGAACCATTCCAGTCAGTGAACCGGCCAACCATCCCCCCATATTTGCCACAATAATACTTATCATTATAAGTATTGGATTGAAGAACAGTGCGGCAATAATTTTCGGGAATATTAAATACGTTGCAGGATTAATGCCCATGATCTCAAGGGCATCAATCTGTTCTGTAACACGCATGGTTCCTATTTCTGAGGAAATACGAGAGCCTACTTTCCCTGCAAGTATCAGGCTTATAATGGTTGGCGAAAACTCAAGTACTACTGACTGACGCGTAGCATAACCAATAGTATACAATGGAACAAGAGGTGTGTCAAGATTAAAAGCCATTTGAATGGCAAGCACCGCCCCCATAAATATGGAAATGAAAACAACAATACCTACGGAATCCAATCCCAAATGCTCTATCTCTATAAGAATCTGTCGGAAATAGATAGATTTCTTTTCAGGTTGTTTGAATACCAGTCGCATTAACAGGATATACCTGCCTATATGTGTTAGAAAGTTGTTCATGTGCTTTACAAGGCAGGTGCTAAATTAATACTTATTCCCATATTATTGGTTTACCTGCCTTAACTTTGCCACAATGTAACACGAAACATCAGCTAATTGATTGACAACTATCATTGCAATAATCAATTATTTGTTAATTTTGAAGTTTTCAATAATAATCTAAATCTATAGTATAATGAAACTCAGGTCCAGATATTCACTTGCCATTCTAGTTCTCTTCATCACGATTATGGCAGCATCCTGTTCAACACCTGCATATCGTCAAAACAGGTACAAATCAGGCAAACGCTTTAACGATTGCGGATGTATGACCATGCCAAAACATCATAGCTCGATATTGAGTTATAATGAACAGAAATAGAACGCTGCGACAGGCACTTCCTGATTTTATTCCTGAAGCTGCTGTTGATATGGTGGCTTCGTGGTTTGACAAGAACCATGTTATATTGAAGATTACCCGAAACAGGTTAACTAAATTGGGCGATTTCAGGGGTGCCCCTGCCGGTAAACCTGTTAGTATTTCAGTAAACCACAATCTTAACAAATACAATTTCCTCATAACCCTATTGCACGAAATGGCGCATGCCGAGGTCCATTTTAACTATACCAGACGAATGGCACCCCACGGCAAAGCCTGGAAACTTGCTTACCAACGATTAGCCATGCCCTTTATCACCGAAGAGATATTTCCCGATGACATAAAACAGGCTTACCTCCGGTACTTGAAAAATCCATTGGCCTCGAGTACTTCGTTTTTACCACTGGCCGCTGCTTTAAGGGAGTATGATAATAATTCACATGAAATTGTCGTTTCTATGTTACAACCTGAAACGCTTTTTGCACTTGCTGATGGGAGAGTGTTTAAGATGGTTGAGAAACTTAGAAAAAGATACCGTTGTTACTGCCTGGATAATAAAAGAACTTATCTCTTTAATGCTATGGCGATAATTAAGCCATTGGGCGACAATAATACTACACCGGTAGATTAACTTTGTTAACTAAATCACGTTTTATAAAAAACTGATCTTTAATGTCCGTTAATATGAATCAAAACAACTACTGCATCATAATGGCAGGTGGTGTTGGCGCCAGATTCTGGCCTATGAGCCGGAAAGACCATCCAAAACAATTCATTGATATCCTGGGAACAGGTGAAACCCTTATTCAGGCTACGTTTAAAAGATTTCTTAAAATCTGTCCGGCTGAAAATATATATATTGTCACCAATGAAAGCTACAAGAAGCTTGTTCTTGAACAACTTCCATTGCTAAATGAAGCACAGGTGCTATGTGAACCTACCCGCCGTAACACAGCGCCCTGCATTGCCTATGCCAATTATACAATATTGCAGCGTAATCCTGATGCCAATATTGTAGTGGCACCTTCTGATCATATAATCTTAAAGGAAGATGTCTTTACCGAGGTTATTTTGGCAGCACTGAATGCTACTGAAAAAAACGACTGGCTGGTAACACTGGGTATACAGCCTAACAGGCCTGATACCGGATACGGATATATCCAGTTTGAAGAGAAAATTACCTGCGAAACCGATAATCGCATCAAGAAAGTTAAAACATTTACCGAAAAGCCACAGCTTGAAATGGCCAAACAATTCCTTGCAAGTGGTGATTTCCTCTGGAACTCGGGCATATTTATATGGCGCTTAAAAACCATTATGAAATCCTTTGAAGAGCACCTCCCCGATGTAGACCAGCTCTTCAGGGCAGGTATAGGTAAATATGCCACTCCCGATGAGCCGGCATTCATTGATCTAACATATTCCATGTGCAAAAGCATCTCCATTGATTATGGTGTAATGGAAAAAGCGGAAAATGTATTTGTTCTTTCATCTGATTTCGGCTGGAGTGACCTGGGTACCTGGGGTTCACTATATGATACCAGAAAGAAGGACGATGATGCCAATGCTATTGTAGGACAAAATGTTATGATGTATGATAGCCATAATTGCATTGTGAATATGCCAAAAGATAAATTGGTTGTGATTCATGGCCTCGATGGTTTTATTGTTGTGGAAGAAGAGGGTACCTTGCTGATTTGCCGAAAGGAAGAAGAGCAGCAAATAAGGCAATTTGTCAATGATGTCATGATTGAAAAAGGTGAGAAATACGTTTAATTTTATATATAACTGTTTATGAGAAAATCTATTATCCTGTTTTTTTTATTGCTCAGTGGCATGGTACGTGCCGACGAAGGCATGTGGTTGCCCATCTTTATTGAGCGACTCAACTATGTTGATATGCAGAAAGAGGGTTTGAAATTGACCCCTGAAGAAATTTACAGCGTTAATCATTCAAGCCTGAAAGATGCAATCATTCAGTTTGGCAATGGCTGTACCGGTGAGGTGATCAGTAATCAGGGACTGGTATTGACAAACCACCACTGTGGCTATGGTGCCATACAATCACACAGTACCGTTGATCACGATTACCTGGCTGATGGATTCTGGGCAATGAGCATGAAGGAAGAATTGCCAAATGAAGGTCTCACCGCTCGCTTTTTGGTAAGAATTGAAGATGTTACGAAAAGAGTTCTGGAAGGACTAAATGATCAGATGACTGAGACTGAGCGTGCTGATAAAATTCGCCAGATCTCTAAAACCATTACGGATGAAGCCGATAAAGGAACCGGTTATCAATCAAGGGTAGCAAGTTTTTATGAGGGGAACGAGTTTTATCTCTTTGTTTATGAAGTGTTCCGTGATGTTCGCCTGGTGGGAGCTCCTCCTTCATCCATTGGCAAGTTCGGCGCTGACTCTGACAACTGGATGTGGCCCCGTCACACAGGCGACTTCTCAATGTTCAGGGTTTATGCCTCCCCCGATGGTAAACCGGCTGATTATTCGGTGAACAATGTGCCATTAAAGCCACGTCATCACTTACCGGTATCTACTGCCGGCGTTGAAAAAGGAGATTTCGCAATGATTATGGGCTATCCCGGTAGCACTGAACGCTATACCACTTCATGGGGTGTTGACCAGGCAATAAATCTCTATAACCCTACCGTTGTTAACATCCGGGCCAAGAAACTTGCTATTATGCGCGCTGACATGGATGCCAGTCGTGATATCAATATCAAGTATGCCTCTAAATACGCAAGCATTTCAAACTACTGGAAATATTATATCGGCCAAACCAGAGGTTTGAAACGATTGAGAGTATTTGAAGACAAACAGCAAATTGAAGCTGATTTTGATAAATGGGTTAATGCTTCACCCGACAGGAAAGCCAAATATGGCAAAGTGCTCCCTGATTTTGCCGAAGCTTTCAAAATACAAAATGAATATATCATTCAGAGAGTGTATTACTCCGAAGCAATGACACGCGGTGCAGAGATCATGAGTCTGGCTAATGCGTTCAATATGCTTGCAAATGAAATGAAAGCGGAAACACCCTCTTCTGATAAACTGGCTAAAATTAAAGAGAACCTCCTTAAATACAGTGAAAGACATTTTAAGAATTACAACCTGCCAACTGATAAGAAGTTGTTTACTGCCATGATCCAAATGTATTATGAAAATGTTCCCGTTGGCCAGCAACCGGCATCTTTCAGAGCATTGGTTGAGAAAAGTAAGCATAATTATGCTAAAATTGCTGCCACTATGTTCGAAAAATCAATGTTTAGTGATAAGGCTAAGGTGGATGCTTTCATTGCCAATCCTAATCTGAAGAAACTTGAGAAAGATCCTGCTTTTAAATTTGTTAGGGCATTCAATGTTAAATTTACTGAGAATCAGAAAAATGTAGATGCAGCAAACGAAATGCTTGAAAGAAGCAACAGGCTTTTCATTGCCGGCCTGCGTGAAATGCAACCTGATCGAAAGTTCTATCCCGATGCTAACTCAACAATGAGACTTACTTATGGTAAAGTGCTCGATTATTACCCTGCCGATGGAATTCATTTTGATTATTATACCACATTGGATGGTGTAATGGAAAAAGAAGATCCCTCAAACTGGGAGTTTGTAGTACCGCAGAAACTAAAAGATCTTTACAACGCCAAGGACTATGGCATGTATGGTATGAATGGGGAAATGCCGGTATGCTTCCTGTCAACCAATGATATCACTGGTGGTAATTCAGGAAGTCCGGTTATTAACGGTAACGGAGAATTAATCGGACTTGCTTTTGACGGTAATTGGGAAGCTATGAGCGGTGATATTGCCTTTGAACCGGAACTGCAAAGAACCATTAATGTCGACATCCGCTATGTTCTTTTCATCATTGATAAATATGCAGGAGCTAAAAACATCATTAATGAACTGACTTTGGTTAATAATAAGAAACTGAAGACAGGGGCAGAGAACATGAGCAATACCTCAGCTATAGAGATTGCACATTAAGAAAACCATGCTAACATGCTGATGATGATACAGTTTCTGTAACTTCATCAGCATGTTTCTTTTTGTTTTCCACCATATAATCTGATAGGCAGTTATTTTGTAATACCATATTGCCGATCTCCCCAAAAAGGCATTCACTATTAAAGATATAGAAAACCATTCTAAAGCTGAAAAGCACCAATTAATGAAAACTGAAACCGGTATGAAAGAAAACTATCAGCATTGGCATGTTGATACTTTATCACTTGTAGCCAAACTCAAAAGACTAAACAGTTTGCTCTCATGGCTGCGTCTTTTAAGTTTTCTGCTTCTTGCCATTTCATTCGTTATGGCATTGGTTTATAATATCAATTTGATGATGATAGCAGGCTTATTCCTTATAATATTCATTGGCTTGATAATATACAATGTTAAGGTTACCGAGAAGCTACAGTATAATGAAACCTTCAGTAAAGTAATTGATGATGAGCTTGCAGCCTATGATCACAACTATACATTTGACCCTGGTGAAAAATATATTGACAGTGCTCATCCATACTCTTATGATCTGGATATATTCGGTCAGGGCTCTCTGTTTCAATCTCTGAACAGAACCTCCACCTTGCATGGCAGTGATAGGCTTGCAGCAATGTTAATCAGGTCGTTAAAAGATGCCGATACAATTAAAGAGCATCAACAGGCTATTGATGAACTATCACAAAAACCTCTTTGGCTTGCACACTTCCGCACCTACGGAAATATGGGAAATACATCAGATACTGCTGAATCTGAACTACTTGAATGGGTCAACTCCAAGCCACTGTTTCTATCACGCATATATGGCATTTTAATTCCAATTATTCCATTGATATCGTTAACGGTGACTGCCCTTCTTATTTTTAACTTAATTTCTATTACCGCCTTCACATTATACTTGCTCCTTCCATTGGGAATAGCGGGCTTTTTTGGGGGGAAAATTTCAAAAAAGCATATGCAGCTCAGCCGAAAGGCATCACTATTGAATAACTACTCCAGGAGGTTAAAGCTACTTGAGGATGAGAAATATACCGGCAGCCTACTTCAAAAAATCCAACTAAATACCAAAAATAACAGCAAATCAGCAGGCAGTGCCATCAGGCAATTAAGCAAGATCATTTCTTCAATGGATGCCAGGCTAAACTGGATAATGTGGATAATACTGAACTTCCTCCTTTTATGGGACGTCAGGCAGATGCGACGACTTGAGCTTTGGCAGTACCGGCATCGCGATGATATCGACCACTGGTTTAATGCATTGGCAGAGATTGAAGCTCTTGGAAGTCTTGCCGGTTTCACAATTATTAACCGGTCATTCGTTTTTCCTGAAATAAGTAAGGAAAGATTAATGGTTAAAGCCAAAGAAGCAGGACACCCTCTGATACCGGAAGCCAGAAGAGTAACCAATGATATCCTTATCAATGGTATGGGCTCTTTTAACATCGTTACAGGTGCAAATATGGCCGGTAAAAGTACATACCTGAGAACTGCCGGAATTAACCTTGTTCTTGCAGGAGCCGGAGCACCGGTTTGTGCCGGCGAATTCACTTTCTATCCGGCATCAATGATCACCAGCTTACATACCGTTGATTCCTTAAACTCCAATAAATCATATTTCTTTGCAGAACTTGAACGTCTAAAGCAGATTATTGACGAATTAAATAGCGGCGAGGAGTTGTATGTGTTTCTGGATGAGATCCTTAAAGGTACTAATTCATACGACAAACAGCAGGGCTCGAAAGCCCTGCTCAAACAACTGATAAGCCTTAAAGCCGCCGGTATGATTGCAACACATGACCTTGATCTGGGACAGCTCGAACAATCATTCCCGGCTAACCTCTCCAACTTCTGTTTCGAAGCACAGATAATGGATGATAAATTGCACTTCGACTACAAAATCAGAAAAGGCATAGCTCAAAATATGAATGCCACTTTCCTCATGAAACATATGGGAATTACACTCTGAACTTACTGAGTTAGCCTGTTATCATGATAATTTATACCGGCATATTTCTATGCAATACCGGTATATTGACAGATTGCAGTTGATTCTATTATTAGATTATAGAATTAAATTGACGGGATTTAACAATCACATGGACCAAGGGAAAGTACTTCATGGCAGGTTCCAGTTTAATTTATAATCTATCCCCAGACTAACCCACAATTACTAAACAACTTTTAAAATCCATTAAAAAAGCGGGACAATGGTTTCAGGTTAAAACTCAACCTGTACCCCATTGTCCCTGCTTCACTCAATTTTATTTTTATACTGAATAATTGATTAACTCAGTTTGATTCTCATACTGCTAAATATTAATAATCTTAACCTCCTGATCAGAAGATCAAGATACTAAAGACTAGTAATTTGACTGTACAAAATCAAGTTCTTCAATTAAGCGCTGAGCTCCTGCATACTTATCAATAATAAAGAGCACATACCTGATATCTACATTTATAGTACGCTGAAGCTCAGGTTCAAATGCTATGTCGCCACTCATGGCTTCCCAGTTGCCATCAAATGCAAGGCCTATAAGTTCACCGTTCCCATTGAGTACCGGACTACCTGAATTACCACCTGTAATATCATTATTGGTGATGAAACAAACCGGAAGACGGCCCTCTTTATCGTGCCATTTACCAAAGTCTTTAGCCAGAATAAGTTCCTTAAGTTTAGCAGGAACAATGAATTCCTCATTCTTGGGATCTTCCTTTTCCAGTATTCCCTCTGCGTAAGTTACATAATCATAGTGAACGGCGTCAGCAGGATAGTAATCTAGCACCTTGCCATAAGAAACCCGGAGGGTTGAATTGGCATCCGGATAATAGACCTTTTCAGGATTTGATTTGCGCAGACCATCAACGAAAAGTCGTTCAGCTTTATTCAGCTTTTCCTGTGCTGGGCCCGTGGTCATGGTCTGGGTCATGAATGTGTTATAGAATGAATTGGTAAGTTTATAAGCAGGATCCTTTTCCAGTTTCTTGAGTGAAGGATTTTTAAGGAAAGCATTGAATCTGCCCTCTTCAACGAATATTGATTTACTGAACATTTTCTCAACAAAGCGGCCTATATCACCTTTATATTTTTTATTGATTACATTGAAGATATCAGGTAAAGCGTTTGCAGGCATATCATTGCGGTATGTTTCCAGCACAGCAATGAGAATCTTCTTCTCTGTTGCAGGATCATAATCTTTAAAATGCTCCTTTGCTGCTTCTGCAATAGGAGCTAAGGTAGCCTGCAGTTCATCACCCTTTTGTCCGCTCTTCAAAATATTGATAATTCCCTGATTCTGAAGTGGGAATGGGAGTACCTGTGAACCAAAAAATGCCATCTGGAAATACCATAATTGAGTATTGTAGTCTGATGCTTTAAATTGATCATATACAGAGGCCATATCCTGGAATATTGTTCCATATAGCTCTTGTCTTTGAGGATCAGCATTTATCCATTTCATTAAGTCATCTTCAATGCCTTTCTTTTTATCATATACATCCAGACGTTTCAAGCCTCTTGATTCACCTATCTTATTCTTCCAGAAGTTAGCCAAACCGGCATAATTGGAAGCATATTTAATCCGGATAGCATCTGAAGCATCCATTTCGCTCTTCATTGCTTCCAAAACCTTTCCTCCAAGTTTAATTATGGCAGGATTAATACTCTCAAGTGTTGCCTGGATTCCATATGAAGTCATATAACGGTCAGTGGTGCCCGGAAAACCCCAAACCATTGCAAAGTCGTTTGGCTGAATCCCATTTGGGGATATCTGGAGGTGATATTTGGCTTTCATAGGTACATTGTCCTTTGAATAAGGGGCAGGAGAACCATCAGGAGCAGTATAGATACGGAAGATGGAGAAGTCGCCGGTATGACGAGGCCACATCCAGTTATCTGTATCGCCTCCGAATTTTCCTACAGCTGAAGGGGGTGCACCAACCAAACGAACATCACTATAAACTTGATAAACAAAACGATAATACTCGTTACCATTATAGAAGCTTTTTACCGAAACGGTATACTTGCCGTCTTCACCAGCTTCATCCTTCAGAATATCAATGACTTTCGCAATAGTAGCCTTCCTCTCACTTTCAGTCATCTGTGGGTTTAGTTTCTCTGTTACCATCTTAGTCACATCGTCCATCTTAACAAGGAATGACACGGTCAAGCCTTCATTAGGCAGTTCTTCTTCAAAACTGTTTGCCCAGAATCCATCGGTAAGGTAATCATGTTCAATGGAACTATGTGATTGAATTGCATCATAGCCACAGTGATGGTTGGTGAAAAGTAATCCCTGTGATGACACCACTTCTGCTGTGCAGAAATTGCCAAGATTTACAATTGCGTCTTTAATACTGGCGTGGTTGATGTCGTATATCTCCTGTGGTGTGAGTTTAAGCCCCATCTTCTGCATATCCACATAGTTGAGCCTTTCAACGAACATCGGCAGCCACATCCCTTCATCGGGCAAATTACCGGCTTTGGCGTAACTGATACTGATTAACAGCATCATTGACAATAAAAGTTTTCTCATAATTGGTATTGTATGTTTAAATTGATTGTTTATTCGGTTTTGCCCACTTAAATCATGCCACAAATTAAAGGTTTATTTTTCAATGTTATACGGTAAAAATAAGAGGAACCTGTAAAAAGTTCCTCTCTGAATTCGTTCGATTATGAACAGCATAATCCCGTAAGCGGACACCTGTAACCTCTATAATCCAAGTGCTGATTTTCCCTGGTTGAACACTATATCTACCGGGATATTGGCATCTTTCAACTTATCCAGATCAAGTTGCAATCCGGCAGGAATTACTGACTTGGTTACAATGAGTTCCTTAACACCGTTATAATCAGCATCACCCTGTAATTTCAGTATCATTCCACCAAGTCCTTCAACTGCAGTCTTCATCTTTTCAAAATTCACCAGGTAAGTGCCATTATTGTAATCAAAAGCCTTGTTCTCTGAGAAGTAGTTGAATGTTAGCATATTGGCTTTACCATGAGCACTGGCTGCACCAAACCTTACTGAACGGAATATCCCAGCCATAAATGTAACATAGTTATCCATCACTTCACCTTCCTCAATCTCACCCATTTCATAGAGTTTGGTTACCATATAAAGGCCAAGAATATCAGCCTTTGCCTCCTCAATAGCAGAATATTGTTCCTTCAATGCTTCGCGTACCGTTCCTTTACCATCAAGAGTATTTTTAATCCCCAGTCCGTGTGCTACTTCATGAAACATCGTATTGGCAAAGAAAGCATCAAATTTGATATACTTTTGCTGTGATTCATCAATGAGTACATCTGAGATAGGGACTAAAATCTGGTCAAACTTGGCTTTCATGGCATTCTTCAACTGAAGCTTGCGTGATCCTTTTTTTAGTTGCACCTCCTCATCATTCGGAAGGTTTATAGCAATGGTCTTGCTGCCTGCATTGCAATCACCGGCATAGTAAACAACATCATAAACATTCAAGTCGGCATCTGATCCCGGTACTTCATTTTTGTATTTCTGGTCAACGGGTAAGCCTTTTTGCAATTCAGGCAACAGTGAAGCAAAGTGAGCGAGTTTTTTACTCCATTCAACGTCCTTTATCAACACATAAGCTTCCTGAGCTGCCTTAATACCATTTAGTGCATCTTCATAGTTCTCAATCGGTCCCGCAACAAAGTCAATGTTTGATGTTTTCATATCCATCCAGGCAAAATCACTTTCCTGATATTTATCGGTAAGTAATGCTTCGGCTCGTAATTCCAGATATTTCTTTAACCCTGCATCTTCTGCAAGTGCGGCAGCCTGCTTAAGAAGATCTGCCGCCTTCTTGATTTTAGTAGCATAAGCGTCATGATACCATACTACCCTCAATGAACTGTCCTCATTGCGACGTATCAGAGTATAAAGGCTTGATTTATTGGGATCTTGCAGAGCTTCAAACTCCTCTTTCGTAATATCTACGGGATACAAATTTGCACCCAAAGGTTTTTCTCCAATCTCTGAGATGAATGATTTATTGCCATTCAAACGGTCCCATGGCCCATAATTGATCCCGGCAAATTTCCTTGTTGCTTCATCTTTAATAGAAGACAGAAAAGCCTCTTTGTTCCCAATGGTTTGTTGCCAGAATATCTCATCCATTATAGAGGCAACATCAAACAGCAATGGCAACATTTGCTTCTCTTTGTCTGAAAGATGACTTATATCGGCCGAAAGCGTAACCGGAGCATAAATTGACAGTCGCTGCTGTACATCTGTTCCTGAGTCAGTGGTTAGTGTAACTCCCGCAGGTATCACACCCTGGTATTGATTTTCCATTTCTTCTTCGCTTTTTACAGTACTCTTATCTGCGCAGCTGCTTGCCATTAACAGCATCACCCCTACAGTGGCACAGGTTATAACTTTACGGAACATAATAATGAAGGTTAGGTTTCTAAATGATTTTTCAATAGGCTAAATTAGTCAGAATTTATAAGAAACCGATAGAATACACCATCGTATTTGAACTTTATAAACCGGGAGCAGTATTAGCTTCACCACTGGAACCCGGGAAATAAATATGGATAAATAAGAGACTACTCAATAGGTTTCAGACGATTGAGGATAATATGACTTAGCAAGTGGGGAGTGAAATTTAACTTAACGGGACAGTGAAGCTAAAGGTAGATCCTTTACCAACTTTGCTTTCAACAGAGATTTTCCCACCATTCTTTTCCACAAAATCCTTGCATAATATCAAACCTAGTCCGGAGCCCTTTTCATTGGCTGTGCCTTTGGAAGAGCAAACCTTCTCTTCAATGTTAAAGAGGGATTTAAGTGTCTTTGGCTCAATACCTGTACCTGTATCTGAAATGCTGATATTGATTTTATCCTTCAATTTGGATGCTTCAATGGTAATCATGCCACCTTCGTACGAGAACTTGACAGCATTCGACAGAAGATTTCTTATAACTGTTCTTATCATATTGGCATCAGCATGAACACAGGACTTCTCCAGCATCAGTACTTTTATTGATATCCCTTTTATTTTAGCCTGAGGTACAGCCAGATTTATTGATTCAAGTATTAGTGATTCAATATCAAAGTTTTCAGGATTAAACGAAGTATGTCCCAATTGGGATTTTGCCCAGGTAAGTAAATTATCCAACAGCTGGAAAGTAATTTCAGTAGACGACAGGATTTGCTTGATCATCATTTTCCTTTCGTCGTTCGAAAAGTCGTCATATTCCTCATTCAGCAATCGTGAAAATCCAAGTATAGAAGTAAAAGGGCTTCTCAGATCATGGGCAATGATAGAGAAAAACCTATCTTTTGTAAAGTTAGCTTCCCGCAAACGTTGATTAAATAGCTTTTCATCGGTTATGTCAATCATCACGCCGGTAGCATGGCCTTTATGATTTTCGATTGAAGGAATGAAGTAGCCCGATAAACGTATCCATCTTTCGCGGTCATTGCTGCTGATCCTGAATTCTGTCTCTATCAGGCCTGGGTTTGATGGAATGGCATCCCACATCTCTTTCATCCGGGGCCTGTCAGCCTCAAGTACCTTGTCCATCCAACCACCAATACTTACCGGACCCGGTTCCTGGTTAAACAATTCATAACACTTATCATTCCAGTTTACAAAGCTATCCCCAACATACCAGCTCCAGGCTCCGGCATGAAGCGCCTTTAAAGCCAATTCCAGACTATAACCATCAAACTCATATACTGGATTCTTCCTTATCAAAGATTCAGGGATGTCATTCATAGATAGCAATTTATATTAATTCTTCAGCAAGTTGAGCGTTTCAATTCAAGCAGGTATTGTGGTACTTCAGGAGAACAACAATTACCAGGTAGGATCTATTAAAAATTCACCCGATAAAGTTATAAAATTATTCCTGAATATTATAAACAGCTTCTTTTTAATTATTGTTAGCTCTTTTTATCATAAAATAACCGAGCGTACCGGCAATGACCGAGGTAAAGATTATTCCAATTTTAGCTTGTTCCACCAACTCTTTACTGGTAAATGCCAGCTCTGAAATAAAGAGTGACATGGTAAAACCAATGCCGGCAAGGAAACCCGCTCCTATTATATGATTCCAGTTACAGTCATGGGGTAATTGACTTAATTTCAATCGGGTCAATATGAATACCATGCCTACAATTCCAATAAATTTGCCGATAAACAATCCTGAAGAAACACCAAGAGTAACCGGATTTACAATATTCGCCAGACTTGCTCCGTCAATGGTTATGCCTGCATTGCTCAACGCAAAAATCGGTATAACCAAATATGCTACAAATGGATGCATACTATGTTCCAGTCGCTGCAATGGAGTGGATGCCTCAAATGTAAGCTGCTCCATCTTCAGCAGCACATGATGCTGTTCACTTGTAATAGTGGTGCTCTCGTTTGGCTTTGCGCGACTGAATCTGTTCATCAGTATTCCCATCTTTTTGTTGAAGGTGTTCTCAGTAATGCTAACACTTGCCGGGATTGTAAAGGCAGCCAATACAGCAGCAATGGTGGCATGTACCCCCGACATCAGGAAGGCGAGCCATAAACCACCAATTCCAATTATTCCGTAGAATAAAGAGCTCCTGATTCCAATACGGTTACCAATAATCAAAACTGCCATAAATACTGCTCCTGTCAGCAAACTCACCATATTAATATCTGAAGTATAGAAGAAAGCAATAACCAACACCGCACCAAGGTCATCAGCAATGGCCAGGGCCGTTAGAAATATCTTGAGTGATACCGGCACCTTGTCGCCTAATAAGTATAAAATACCCAGCGCAAAAGCAATATCGGTAGCCATTGGAATTCCCCAACCATTACCGGCGTCAGTCATCGGATTATTGAATGCTACGTAAATCAATGCCGGTACTACCATTCCACCAATGGCAGCTCCAATGGGTAAAATAGCCTTGCGCATATTACTCAGCTCACCGGCTATTATTTCACGCTTTAGTTCAAGTCCTACAACAAAGAAGAATACTGCCATCAAACCATCATTGATCCAATGGTGTATGCTCTTTGATAATTCCATCTCCCCTAATGATACTGAAAGGTTGATTTCCCATATATGGTGAAACCAACCTGAAAGTGATGAATTCGACAGTATAATAGCTAGTAAAGCTGAGCCAATGAGCACTATTCCACTCATGGAACTGTTACTCATAAACTTCTTCATGGGATCAAGGATCCACTGGTTGTAAAACGGTTTCTTACTCATCTCTGCCGGGTTTATTCAACTCAAAGATAATAATCGGCAGAAAATAATCACTATGATAGATTACAAATTAACATATTTTTACCTGTCAGTGTGATCTGTTAATTCTTTTTTGGCTCTTCAGTGGGTACTTGTATCTTTATTTTATCCTGTTTCGTCAAACCGCTCAACACTTCAACATTAAGCCCGTCACTCAAGCCTGTTTTCACAATTCGTTTCTCAAATACCTGAGGTGAAGTTTCAATTTCCACCCATGCTGTATCTTCACTGAATTTAAGCAGGCTCTCCTGAATTGCCAGCACACTGTCTCTTTTCTCAAGTACAATATCAGCATTGGCGCTGTAACCGGCTCTTATAAACTGGTCATTCTTTAGCTCAACGGCAGCGCGGATCTCAAATTGTATAGCGCCATTCTCTTCCACCCCCTTGGGTGAAATATGCTCCAGTTTGGCTGTAAATTTCACCGCGTCTATGGCTCCTATAGTAAGTATAAGCTCCATACCCTGATGTAGCTTTCCTACTTCCGATTCATCTACTTTGCCTTTGAATATCATTTCACCCATATCGGCAACGGTAGCTATGGTGGTACCATCATTGAATGTATTGCTTTCAATAACTGAATTCCCTATTTCAACAGGAACTGTTAATACCATACCTTCAATAGTCGATCTTATAATAGTGTTGCTTACCTCACCTGATTTTTTGGTTATACCTTCTCTAATAAGCTGGAGGTTGTTCTCTGCTGCTTCAACTGCCTCCTTCGCTGTCTTCAGTTCCACTTCAAAGTTCTGAAGCTCTGCAATGGCAATAACCTTGTCGTCATAAAGAGCCTTTTGCCTGTCGTAATTGCGCTGAGCGTCATCTTTTGAGATTTTGGCGCGGTTAAGCCTTGATTCGGCTTCATTCAGGCTGATCATGTTGGGGATAATCCTCACCTTGGCTATCATATCACCCCGCTTTACAACTTCGCCCGCCTCAACATACAGTTCTGCAATGATACCTGAAACCTGAGGCTTAATCTCAATTTCCTTGCGGGGGACTATCTTCCCGGTAGCCACGGTTTTCTTAACAATATCAGTCGTCTGGGCTGTGGTTGTTTCAAAGAGTACCGGCTTAGCGGCCGACTTCTTGTACAGATACACAATGGTACCAACAAAAACTACCAGAATTATTGCTCCAATGATAATCTTCAATGCGGTTTTCATGCTTCTAAACTGTTAAATGAATCACTCGTTAATTACTATTCATATCTCAATGCATCAATTGGCTTTATACTGACGGCTTTACGTGCCGGCACCAAACCGGCAACAGCTCCTGAAACTATCAATATTACGAGCGCAATGACAGCCATATTAAAATCAATGCCGGGGTTTTTGAACATGGTACTTTCACCTGAGGCTCCCGAAAGCAACGCCTTGTTCAAGCCTTCGAGCAATGCTACGCTTACTACCAGGCCAAAGTAACCGGCAAAAGTGGTCAGGAATACTGATTCAGTGATTATCTGTGAAATAATCTTGGCCGGCGGAGCCCCAATGGCTCTCTGTATTCCAATTTCCTTGGTCCTCTCCTTTACAATCACCAGCATGATGTTGCTGATTCCAATAACGCCTGCCAGTAAAGTGCCAATGCCTACTATCCAGATCAGGCCATTGATACCGGCAAAAAGGCCGGTCATCTGATTAAATTCTTTCTCTAGATTAAATGAACCTATTGCCTGAGTGTCGTCAGGCGATACCAGATGGCGTCTCCTGAGCAGGGCACTTGCCTTTTCTTCAACTTCTGATGCAGCAACTCCTTTTTTTGATGTAAACGCAAACCAGCCAATCACATCTCCCCAATTGTAAACCCTTTGGAAAGTGGTCAATGGCATATATATGCTCTGCTCTTTGTCTCCTCCAAAATTAATGCCTGTGGTGAGTGGCTTGAATGTCCCTATCACCTGGAAATAGATACCTTGTATCTGGATGTACTGGCCTAACGGATTCTCTCCCGGCTGAAATAATATCTCCACTACTTTACTGCCAATAACAACTACTTTTCGTTTTTCCTTCAGGTCGGCATGGTTTAGGAAGCGGCCGGACGTGATGGTTACCGGATCTATCTCATTCCATTCAGGGTAATCACCCATAATTGAGAAGGTGCCTGATTTAATACCTCTTACCACATTGTTCCCTTCACGTGAATCGCCTCCCTGGGTACGGGGTGAAAGTATGTCAATTTCAGGAATTTCTTTACGGAGTGCTGCAATATCATCAGCCTTAAAGTTATAATACCGGCCCTTGGGAAGTCCTTTGTGAGGTATGGTTGTTGGCCTGGTCCACATAAAAACGCTATTGGTGGCAAAGTCACCAAAGTCGCTGGTTATGCCATTCCTTAATCCATTACCTGCACCCAGCATGACAACCAGCATGAAGATCCCCCAGAATACTCCAAAAGCGGTCAGGAAAGTCCGCATCTTGTTCTTCTTCAAGGCACTCATGATCTCTTGCCAACGGTCTAAGTCAAACATCTTCGTTTAATTTTTTATTGTTTTTTGCCTTCCGGTCATTTAATGTATGCAACAGCTTCTGTTATAATCCCTTTTACCTGTTTTCTCTATTCATCCCTGGCTCTCCCTGTTCTATAATCCTATAATTCCTTTCACACTCTTTTCCACTTCCATGTTCTTTTTTCTTCTTTACTTTTCCTTTTATTCCTCAACCCCGGTCTTTATGTTCATCAGTGGTAAGCACCACCTTTTTTGTCTCAACCTTAATATTTCCAATTCTGTATCTTGTCCTTTATTCGTCTCTCAGTGCTTCAATGGGTTTGATAGCAGCAGCTTTCCTTGCCGGAATGAAACCGGCAACTGCACCACTTAATACCAGAAGTATCAGTGCATAGATTGCGATTCGCAGGTCTACTTCAGGGTGAGTGAAGAAGCTTGACTCTATCTTTGATCCCACTGTTTCCAGCACCACTACCCCTAACACCAACCCCACATAGCCGGCAAATGATGTTATGAGTATTGCTTCCTGCAACACCAAACTGATGATGCTCCATGGGGTGGCACCTATCGACTTGCGTATGCCAATTTCCTTAGTACGTTCTTTTACCACAATCATCATGATGTTGCTAACGCCTACAATGCCGGCAATGATGGTACCAAATCCAATAATCCAGATAAACAGTCTTATTCCCGCAAACAGCTTCTGGAACTTGGTGTATTCTTCCACACTGTTCCATGATCCAATGGCGCGTGGGTCATTGACGTCAAACTTATGCAAACTGGCCAGTTTAGCTTTAACTGCATGTTCAATCTGCTTGCTCTCTTCAACACTTGCATCCCCTACTGTAAGAGCAATGGTATGAATACGATCATCTCCGCCAAACACACGTTGTGCAGTGGTCATAGGTATGTATATCATTCGCATGTTGTCGTCCCTGCCATCATCATCGGTAAAGACTCCAACAACTTTAAACGGAATGCCATTAACATTTATGTATTTCCCCATAGCCGGTTCTCCTTTGAAAAGCGCATCCAGCACTTGTGTGCTTATTATAGTTACTTTACGGAACTGCTCCAGGTCAGTGTCGTTTATAAATCTCCCGTCACTGATATCCAGTTTTTCAATTAACCGGTAATCGGGGTAAACGGTACGAATATTGAAAACACCACTCTCCTTTTTGTAGGAGATTATGTTATTGCCCCACATCTGATATCGGGGTGAACCTAAATCAATGCCTTCCACTCTATTCTTAACCTCCACATAGTCTTTGTTTCTCATCTGGATATTCCGGCCAGGTTTCATACCTTTAAAAGGCAGGCTGGTCTGGCCGTTCCATATCCAAATAGTGTTTATTGCGGATGAGCCAAATTCCTTCTGTACTCCATTCTGCAGTCCGTTACCCGATCCCAGCAGGATTATGAGCATGAATATACCCCATGCCACACTAAAGCCGGTAAGAAAGGTGCGCAGCTTGTTCTTACGTATAGTACTGAGTATCTCGTTCCACTTATCTGTATCAAACATATCCGTTTTGTGTATGTCCGTTAAGTTGTTCATGTTCAATCAGGCCATCCTTGAGGTGTATTATTCTCTTGGTCATGTGAGCAATATCATTCTCGTGGGTGACTATAATTATGGTTATGCCTTCCTTGTTGATCTCTTGAAGTAAACCCATCACTTCACAACTCGTAGCGGTGTCAAGCGCGCCTGTCGGCTCATCGGCAAGTATTACCTTGGGTTTCGATATCAGGGCACGGGCAATGGCTATTCGTTGCTTTTGTCCGCCCGACAGTTCATTGGGCATGTGTTCTGCCCAATCAGCCAACCCCATACGATCAAGGTACTCCATGGCCAGCTTGTTGCGTTTCTTCCGGCTAACATTCTGATAATAGAGCGGAAGCGCCACATTCTCCATGGCATTCTTGAAGGAGATGAGATTAAACGATTGGAAGACAAACCCAATATACTTGTTGCGAAGTCCTGCAGCTTTTGTTTCTGTTTGATTACGAATCAGGGTGTTATCCAGATAATACTCACCGTTATCGTATTCATCCAGGATTCCAACAATGTTCAGCAGTGTTGATTTGCCTGATCCTGAGGATCCCATGATGGAAACAAATTCACCTGATTCAATTTTCAGGTCTATTCCCTTGAGCACATGTAACTTGTTGGAACCGGTTACATACGACTTATTGAGGCTTTTTAATTCGATCATTTTTCTCGCTAAAATAAAGTGTGATACATTTATTATGCCAAAAGCATAATGCATTATTAATCAACTATTTATGCGGTATATTTGATTTTATAAGTATAAAAAAGTGTACGTACTTGAACTATCAACTGAATCAAATTGATACATTTTATAAGTCAAAATGGTATAATAAAGAAAACAGTAACGGGTTACTTCCGGGTGAATGATATATATAAAAGAACTTTTCGGAGCTTATATAACGTGCAATGATATAATTTGGTATTATGTGTAACATGCAGGAGAAGAAAAATCCTATATTTGGTGTGTTATAAACCGGAATAATCCTTGAGGTTCAAATCATACTTCCGCCGTAAATCAATTGATATGATTCTGGCTCATGCCAAACATGAGCACGATGAAGGCAGGGAGATGCGTAAAGATCTCGGGGTAAGGGATCTTACTTCCCTGGGTATTGCTGCCATTGTGGGTGCCGGTATTTTCAGTACCATTGGAAATGCAGCATCAGCGGGTGGACCGGCAGTTTCTCTTTTGTTTGTATTCTCCGCCATAGCCTGTGGCTTTTCGGCACTTTGCTATGCACAGTTTGCTTCTTCCATTCCTCTTAGCGGCAGTGCATATACTTATGCCTATGCAAGCTTCGGCGAACTAGTCGCATGGATCATCGGCTGGGATCTCATCATGGAATATGCCGTGGGTAATATTGCGGTTGCCATTTCCTGGTCGGGTTATTTTGTAGGACTGCTCTCAGGATTAGGGATTTCTTTGCCTGATTATATAGCTATTGACTACCTGAGTGCCTCGCGTGGATTTGCCCAGGCTACTGAGCTCATGGCAAACGGAGTGCTTCAGGCCGATCTGCCCGGCGAGTTGCTGGAGGCATGGAAGGCATGGACCACCGCTCCAATGATTGGAGGGGTACGAATCATAGCCGATATTCCTGCCTTTGCAATTGTGGTTGCCATTACCTGGCTTGTCTATACGGGTATCAGGGAGTCAAAGATGGCAAGCAATATTATGGTGTTGCTTAAAATTGCCATTCTTCTTATGGTTATTGCTGTCGGTGCCTTTTATGTCAATCCCGGCAACTGGTCACCTTTTGCACCCAATGGCATTGGTGGCGTATTGAAAGGGGTAAGCGGTGTTTTCTTTGCCTATATAGGATTTGATGCCATATCAACAACTGCCGAGGAGTGCAAGAATCCTCAACGTGATCTCCCGCGGTCAATGATCTTCTCCCTGCTCATAACCACAATCTTGTATGTTGCTATAAGCCTGGTGCTTACAGGTATGGTCAGTTACCATCTGCTTGGGGTATCTGACCCGTTGGCTTTTGTTTTTGAGCGGTTGCACCTCACCCGGCTTTCGGGAGTGATAGCTCTGAGCGCCGTAATTGCTATGGCAAGTGTGTTGTTGGTATTTCAGGTTGGGCAGCCCCGTATCTGGATGAGCATGAGCCGCGATGGATTGCTGCCACCTAAATTCTCAAAGCTTCATAAGAAGTACAAAACACCGGCATTTTCAACTATAATTACAGGTATTCTAGTTGCCGTACCTTCTCTCTTTATGAATCTTACTGAGGTGACTGACCTCACCAGTATAGGTACCCTCTTTGCTTTTGTCCTTGTATCAGGCGGTGTTTTGATTCTTGATGGGCATAAGATACCCGCCGGCAATCTTGGCGGAAAGGGTACCGGGAAATTCAGAGTTCCCTTCTTCGATAGTCGTCTATGGCTGCCTTTGATTTGGCTGGTCGTCATTATTATTCTGATGACTACTGATATGGATGATCTTAAAAGCATTGTCAGCTTCAACCGTCTGCCCGGTGAATCAGCATGGGATGTCATAAAACATAAAATTCCTCATTTCGCTTTCATTATTGTTGCCGTGTCAGTATCCATTGCAGCCCTCATAAAGAGGCTCTCGCTCATTCCGGTACTGGGATTGATAACAAACTTTTACCTGATGTCGCAGCTTGGCATAACCAACTGGTTGCGCTTTATTATATGGCTGGTGATCGGACTGGTGATTTACTTTTCTTATGGGGCCAGGAAAAGCCGGTTAACACTTACCGACCACTCCTGAATTGGTTGATCAGGTCAGTTCTTCCAATTTTCCTCAGGGTAGCTTGCAGCCATTGCCTGTTTTCAGGTTTGTACCAAAAGAAGAACCGTTGCTGCTCCTGTTTCTCTTCCCTTGATTTGGCCACATATACCGGTTTCATGGTGTAGGGGTCCATGCCTGTATAATACATGGTGGTGGCTAAGGTCATGGGCGTTGGTGTAAAATCCTGTACCTGCTCGGGATGGAAACCCTGTTTCATGGTTTCACACGCCAGCTCGGCCATGTCATTTAAACGGCTGCCCGGATGACTTGATATGTAGTATGGTATGAGCTGCTGTTTCAAACCGGCATTTCGGTTTATCTCATTAAACTTCTGACTGAACAGATGGTATGTACGGTAATGCGGTTTACGCATAATCTTCAATACTTCAGGCGAGCTGTGCTCAGGTGCCACCTTTAATCTGCCCGACACATGCCGGGTGATTATCTGTTGCATGTATTCGTCTAATCCGTATGCTTTATTCTCTGCTTCAGTCCTTCCTACCAGCATATCATACCTGATGCCGCTGCCAATTGTTATGCGTTTTATGTTTTTTATCCTGAGCGCCTCCCTGTATAGGTTGGTCATGGGCTTGTGATCAGTATTGAGATTACGGCAAATAGAGGGGAAAATGCACGATGCACGCTTGCATTTCATACACCGGCTTTTATCAACTCCCGCCATGCGGTACATATTAGCCGAAGGTCCTCCCAAATCGGTTATATGTCCTTTAAAATCAGCCTGTGATGCCACCTGCCTTACCTCATCCAAAATTGACTTTTCTGATCTGCTGACCACAAATTTGCCCTGATGTGCAGAGATGGCGCAGAAAGCGCATCCTCCAAAGCAACCCCTGTGCATATTGATGGAATTGCGAATCATTTCAAATGCCGGTATCGCTCCCCTCTTCAGGTATTTGGGGTGTGGCTCCCTGGTATAGGGCAAATCAAAAGAGGCATCCAGTTCTCCCTGTTCCATAGGTGTGTAAGGCGGATTAACCACCGTCAGCATATGGCCCTCTTTTTCTACCAGCCGGGCTCCCTGCCATCTGTTCGACTCTTCCTCAAACACCCTAAAATGCCTTGAGAATTCTTTCTTGTCCTTCAAACATGATTCGTGCGAGGGTAATTCAAGCGTTTCCCATCCTTCTACTTTAACCAGTTCTGTGCCGGCATCTATCCTATAGGCAGTTTGCTCCACATCATGGAGTGTATTTAACGGATTGCCGGCCGACAGATGATTGGCTATCCGTATAATGCTCTTTTCTCCCATGCCATATACAAGCATGTCGGCACCACTCCACGAGAGTATTCCCTGTTTTACGGTATCACTCCAATAGTCGTAGTGTGTGAGACGGCGCATGCTGGCTTCAATACCTCCAAGTATTACGGGTACTTCAGGATATATTTTTTTGAGTATCTGAGTATAAACCACTGAGGCATAATCTGGTCTGAAGCCTGATGTATTGCCCGGGGTATAGGCATCGTCTGATCGTAATCGTTTATTGGCTGTATAGTGATTCACCATCGAATCCATATTCCCGGCTGTTACGCCGAAAAACAGCCGTGGCTTACCCAGCTTTTTGAAATCGCGCAAATCATCACGCCAGTTTGGCTGCGGCAATATTGCCACCCTTAAACCAAGCTTTTCAATGATTCTTCCAATAACAGCCGCTCCAAATGAAGGGTGATCCACATAGGCATCACCGGTTACAATGATAACGTCAACCTCTTCCCAACCGCGCTTTTCAAGCTCCTCGCGGGTAATAGGCAACCATTCTGTAATTGAGCGTTTTGCATTTGACATAAGTACTGCAAAAGTAGACAATACCTTCGAAGTATCAGTCAATTAATACCTGAAGCAACTCACGGCATGATCATTAATTAAACCAGCAGCCTGCATAAATGCATAGCAGATGGTGGTTCCACAGAAGGTAAAACCTCTCTTTTTCATGTCTTTGCTCATGGCATCCGACTCCTTGCTTGAGGCAGGAACCTCCTTGTTGCCGGTCCAGTGGTTTGTGATGGTCTTATAGTCGGTAAACTGCCATATATACTTGTCAAAACTGCCAAACTCTTCCACTACTTTAAGGAATATTTCAGCATTCTTAATGGTCCCCCTTATCTTGGCCCTGTTGCGAATTATGCCTGTGTCATTCAACAGGCGTTGGTAATCTTCTTCGTCATATAAGGCTATCTTTTTAGCATCAAAGTTATCAAAAGCTTTCCTGAATCCCTCACGCCGGTGTAGTATTGTCTTCCAGCTCAAACCTGCCTGAAAGGCATCAAGCACCAGGAACTCAAAGAGTTTCCGGTCATCATGTACCGGCACCCCCCATTCTTCATCATGGTACTTTATCATGAGGTCATCATTCATTGGCCATTCACATCTTATGATCATATCATTGCTTCTTTGGGTTTGTAATATCTTTTGGCGGTATGGGGTATCCTGTTTACTGTCTGTTATCTCATGGTGTTACGGATTTCTTCTTTAAATCGTTCCTATAAAGGATTTCCGTTTATCGTCAGGCTGTCCGGCATTGCGGTATCAAGTCCTTATAACAACTCCTTCAGATTATCAATTGTTTTCAGAATTCCCTTTTCGGTTATAATTCCTGTAATCAAACCTTCAGGAGTTACATCAAATGCGGGATTCCATGCCGGTGAACCGGGGTTGGCAATGTTAACCGTATGCAGCTGCCCGTGTCTGTCAGTTCCAGTTTGCCATAGTACCTCATCCTGCGACCGTTCTTCTATAATAATATCCTTTCCGCTACCGGTGTTCATATCGATGGTTGAAACAGGGGCGGCAACATAAAACGGTATATTGAAGTAATGGGCCGCTATTGCCTTTTCAAAAGTGCCTATCTTATTGGCTGTATCACCATTAGCTGCTATGCGGTCGGCACCAACAATTACCAGGTCAACCATTCCTTTCGACATCAATAAAGCGCCTGCATTGTCAGGAATGATAGTGTGAGGAATATTCTCATTTGCCAATTCCCATGCAGTAAGTCGTGCCCCTTGTCCCCTGGGGCGGGTTTCATCGGCATAAACATGAATCTTCTTGCCACTAGCGGCTGCTGCATATATGGGTGCCAAAGCACTTCCATAATCAACAAAGGCCAGCCACCCTGCATTACAATGGGTGAGTATTCGTGCTCCCGGCTTGATAAGTTCATTACCGTATATTCCTATTGTCTTACCCGCCTCTTCATTTTCCCATGCTATCTGCTGCGATGCGGTTTTTGCCAGTTCAGGCGACTTCAATCCTGCGGCATAAACCTTTTCAACCGCATAAAAGAGATCACGGGCAGTGGGCCTCGTGTTTAATATTTGAGCCCTTGCCATCAGCGGATCTTCACCTGCCATAAAAGCCTGGGCCATGCCAAATCCTGCTGCAGCTCCTATGGCTCCTGCCCCTCTGACTGTCATATCAATGATTGCACGACAGGTAGAGGAATAGTCGGCACAGGTATGTATGGTGAATTCAAAAGGCAGCTTATTCTGATCTATCATCAGAACATCAGTGCCATCTAACCAGATTGTTTTAAAGTGTTTACCGTTAACCTTCATTGGGTTGTTCTATGAAATGTCAAAAGTAAACAAATGATCACTTCCGGCTCAGGTTGTTGACTGTTCTTTCCTATTGTAATAGTAGTCAATAATAAACAATAGGCCTGCAACAATAAAGGGCAGGGTAATGATGGCAACAATACCTATGCTCATCCATATACTATTATTATTCCTGAAGTTTAAGGAATAGATAAACGGACTTAATGCAAGCCCTATGACGATAAAAATAATACCTCCGGTAAGCCTGTGGCGCCAGGCTATAACCAGTATGGCAGCCAGCACAGCCGAAGGGATAAGATGCATTAGAAAAGCACTTATCTGCCGTAGCAATGGCACACCCGGGCCAAATGAATCCAAAGCAAACAAACTGATGAGCAGAATGGATAGAATTGTCAGTATCCGTGGTGCCCAGTGAATGACATTTTTCATTTCTTTTGTTTTCTTGAATAATTGAAATTTATACCTGCCTGAATAGAATAATCCTCATATAAATCAGGTTCTCCAATCATCCATCCTTTGGTTTTGACATCAAATGCCAAAAACGCCGAGAATTTCTGACTAATGCTGTACCTCGACTCAAAGTTAACAAATCCTCCCGATATTTTATCATCTGAATAGAATGATTTTGGCTGATCCCAGTAGTTTATTGCCAAATCACTTTCAAACCGGTCAGTCACTTTAAAGTTATAAATTCCCAATCCGAGTCCCAATCCGGAATCATCCTTGTTTGAATACTTGTGGAAATTAACCAGCAGGTTGCTATTCCTGTATGTGAAAGGTATATACAACGCTATGTCGTTACCGAAATGGGTTGGAACGTATTGGGTGAAGAAGTTAAATGAAAAATCATCTGTGACCTTTATCCTGTTAATGAAGAATATGGCCGGATTTACAAAATTAAGCAACGAAAGGCTTCTTTGCTTTTCCAGATAATCTCGTGCCTCAGCCGACAGGTCAGAGAATCCAATGCGCCTGTTTACACCCTCGCCGCCGGGAAAATCATCCCTGTTATTGAATGGCATATCCGGATTAAACATATCATATACCCATGCAGTAAGGTCAGCTCCGGCAAAGTCGCGCTCCATAGGGTTTTTGCTTTCATCAGGCGGAGCAAGTACTTTCACTGAATCACTCTTCTCACTGGCTGAGAAGTTGAAGTAATCATAGATATAGTAGGCGTTATACAACAGCAACGCATTCTTGTAATGACTCCTTTGGTTGTAGAAATCCCTGATTGAAATTTGCTGACTCAGGTTTGCTTCATACTGTACTCCACTGGTATAGGCATACAGCAGCTGCCCCGGATCACGTCGTTTAAGAATGGAGAGAGTGGTGTCAGAAACCCCGAAGACAGTACCATCCCACCGGGTGAATAACCAGTTCCCATTTTCAGAAGCTATGTCGGCTTTACCCAACACTGCCCTATGGTACTCCTCGTGAGCCCATACACCCAGTGGAATAGGCAACTCACTTCCATATTTGGAAAATGCCAATCCAAGTAAGTATTTGAATGCATTGTTATAGAATTTGTCTCCGTAAGGATCCTTGAAAAGTTTGTTTCCAACTTCGTCAATACCCCAGAATCCCAATTCATAAAAATCTGATGAGAATTCAAGCGCCTGATCCATGGATGGATATTTATGAGGTATATTGAAGTTTTCGGGCGCATCAAGTAAAGGTGCTACCAGTCGTAGTTTGTATTTGGTAGTGTCCTGTGCATTTACATTTATTAACAGAAATAGTGCAATAATAGTAGTGAGTGTGATGGTTTTGGTCATTTTTACATGCATTTAATATAGTTAATAATGATAGGTATTTGTGTATGATATCAAAAACAACTACTGAACACTAAAAAAGTTTGATGAGATACCGAAAACAAAAAAGACTGCCTAAAAAGACAGCCTTTAAAGTTAACAGAACTGAAATGACTTAGAATTTCAAAGCAACGCCTAAGGTTAACCACGTAAAGCCATAACCGATTTCTGCCATACCGGCAAAATTATCAGTGAAATAATAGCGGGCGCCGGCATGCCATGCAAGGAACATACCACTACCTACGGTTGAGTATCCCAACGTAGGAGTACCATCACCCGATTCGGTAAATGAAATGGCTTCATAACCCAGTGATAGGCCTGTATAGGTGTCAAGTTTCTCAACCAATGGATAGTGCAGACTGCCTCTGGCGGCAATAACCAGATCAGTATACTTGTACTTCCATGTATACCATTCGTACTTGTAGGAAGCATATCCAATGAAGCCACCAACCCCGATGGAACCTACGTCTAATACACCATCCACAACACCAACTTCAAAGGATGCCGAGAGTGGAATCATTGATGACGAATAACCGGTGCCCCAGCCCGTTGATCCTAAACCAAGTCCAAGGTTGAGCACTTTATCACCTTTGTTCAATAAATTCTCCTGTGCGGAGAGTTGTAGTGCAATTACGCTTACTAAGAGAGTAAACAAGAGTTTTTTCATTTGCTTTGTTTTTGTTTTACTATTGATATAAAGAATAAGTTCATGATTTTGTTCAGCAGCAATAAATATTTATTTCATTGGTATTGATTATTGTAATATGCCAATACTAAATACCATTACGGCAGAGTATCATATACTATTTCATTATCGTAATCATAAACATTGCCCATTGCACATGTTTGGAAAGTTACATTGCTATGGCTCAATGTTATATATGACGAATACTGGAAACCATATCCCGTGCTGTTGCTGATCACTGAATTGCTGATTGTCAGTTTTGAATTATCCCACATGGCTATATTTGACCTCATATTCCATGTATCATAACCGCCACCTGATATGTTGCAATAGCTGATAATATTATCTCTGCCTGAGTTCAAATAGATGCCTCCCCAATAACCGGCATCGCCTTCAAGTCCTTCCATTATAATGGGCTTCTGTGCAGTGCCAATGGCCGTTACTTTCCCCGATGGGTATATGTCAAAAATTGACTGGCTCTTGAACTTGATATTTACTCCCGCTTCAATCTCAACATTTGAATTGGTGGCAAATCCATTGACAAGGTATGGTATAGTTATCTCCTTGAAAATGCAGCTTTGCTCCAGCTGAGGGCTATAGTTCACATTAACCATATTATTTGTATTTCCAATGAATGCATTATTGGTATTCAGGTTCTGAAGATTCATCATATTGTCAGCCTCAATGGGGAAGTTATCACAATCACTGATGGTATTTCCATTGAATTCTGCCAAATTGCCTTCATAGATAAATAATCCACTTTGGGCTGACCTGTCAATTATACTGTTGGTAATCTTAAGTTGGGCATTGTCATTTATTATTACAGCTCCCACACTTCCTGAAGCACCCGCATTTATAACCTGTACAAAGTTCATCACATTGTCGGCCCTGTTTGAATTGTATTCTATTCCATACCATGACCCCTTATTGTTATTATTCACGGGACCGGTAAGTATAATTGGCATTTCAAGTGTGCCCGACATTTTCAATCCTGCATTCGTGCCAACCTTTATGCCTGAATAGGTATTTGCAAATACAATTTTTACTCCGGGTTCAATTGTCAATAGTGCATTCCCTTCAATATTGAACCATCCATCAATAATATAGTCAATTCCACTGCTTACATTTGGCAGGGTCCTGTTTTCAGATAATTCACCTGAAAGCACTTCAACCTGTGATCCTAAAGTTGTAACCGTAACGATGTATGTATTCACTGAAAGGTCTTCTGCAGTCACAGTATAAACAACAGGGTTTGTGAAGTCAACCGCAGTTCCCGGTATGGGTGAAACTGAAGCCTTGTCTGAACATACAATAGTAGGAATTAGATTGGTTAGATTCGTGCCTTCGGGAAGGACAGCAGTTATGGTATGCATGTTCTGGTCAATGGTTGCTGTAACCGCAGGGGTAAATGAATCAAATCTGAATGCAATGATCTGCTTGTCGGTTGATTTTGTGATAGAAGGATTATCATCCTTTTTGTCACATGAAGCTAATGCTACTATTCCCAGTAAGATAACTGAAAATAAATAAATAATTTTAGACTTGTTCTTCATAATACATTATTGATTATTTAATCGTCAAAATTACAATGGTTAACATACTATTCAATCCACGAAAACGTGGATTTTATAACAGTTTCAGAGTTCCAATTGATATTTTGGTGAACTTCGCCTCTTAAATTCCGCTTGTATACTATAGTACAGCAGTTATGATTAAATTACTTATAGTTGAAGATTTCCCTATTCTGACTGAAGGCCTGATTCGTATCTTTAAAGCAATCCCTGAAATTGAAATTATGGGCATTACTGATAATGCAAGGCAGTGTATACAGTTTCTGAAGAAATCGCAACCTGATGTAATTCTCCTTGACTTGATGTTATGCAGCACTGTAGGTATGAAAATGATTGAAGACATTAGACGGCTACAGCCAAATTCAGGGATACTGCTGCTTACCATCAACTATATCCCAAATTATATTAACAATTTGAAAAACAGGGGTATAAATGGATGCCTTATGAAGAATACCTGCCCCGACGAAATCATAAATGCCATCAGGGCCATTGCCAACGGCAAGACCTATTTTGGTGAGGAACTCAGGAATCCGGACATAAATGGGGATTTAAAAACCAAATGCATATCAAGGCGTGAAATGGAAGTCCTGAATATGATTGCTGAAGGTATGACTAACTATCAGATAGCAGATAAGCTGAATATCAGCCCGCTAACGGTTGATTCACATCGTAAGAACCTCATTATCAAATTAGGCGCAAAAAATACCGCATCACTGATCAAGCTCGCAATGGAGCAAGGGCATCTGTGATGTTTCCACAATATGGTGATTATCTATTCTATTGGCAGTGGAGTGTGATACTTATATCTTTTTTACATTCACGGCACTGAGCCCTTTAGGGCTTCTTTCCGTAACAAAAGTAACGGTATCCCCCTCTTTTATGGTGCCTTCTATTGAGTTGATATGTACAAACAAACTTTCGCCACTGATGGAATCCTTGATGAATCCATAACCCTTTGTTTCATTGAAGAAGCTAACTTTACCCGTAGCCGGGACGTCTTCACTTCTCGACACATTTTTATTCCTTACATCTATTTCAATGTCTTCAGCCTTGATAACTTCTTTCTTTTGTGTTGGATCAGGTGGAGTTGAAGTAATACGACCGTATTCATCAACATAGGCAATCATATCATCAAGATTGCTACCATCACGTGATTCAGCCTGTCGTTCAAGCTTTTTTTGTGCCTTGTCCTGCTTCTTTTTAAATTTTATTTTTTCCTTTTCCTGCTTGTTTCTTGCCTGTTGCGATTTTGCCATTTTTTACTGCTTGATTTACTAATAATCTTCTCATATTTTGTCCAAAAAACATGAAAATAAACTTTATCAAAGATACGAATAAAACTAATGTGCGTAATAACCAACATTGTAACCTTGCAACAGGTATAAATGTTTACTTCATTACTCTCGTAATCATTACTTTTGCACTTTTATGAAACCGGCAATTCAACTTTATCTGGCACCCTTTCAGGGAATCACCACTCACACATTCCGTCGTGTTTATGCCCGGTATTTTCAAAATGTCACAAAATACTATACACCCTTCTTTGCCAAGATTGATCATGTAAGCCGCATTTCCACCCGTAAGGCCAATGAATTGCAACATCTTACAATATCCACCGCTGAAATAGTACCACAAATATTAAGCAAGGATGCAGCTGAAATACTGAGGTTCGCCCATATATGCGCATCGCTGGGCTTCAAAGAACTCAACTGGAATCTGGGCTGTCCTTACCCTCAGGTTGCCGACAAGAAGCGTGGATCGGGAATGTTGCCCTATCCTGATATGATTAGTGATATCCTTGATCATGTAATGCCTTCCATGCCCATCCGTTTCTCCATAAAATGCAGGTTAGGATATGCGAAACCCGATGAGTTCAATGCCCTGATACCCGTGTTCAATGCCTATCCTATTCACGAACTTGCGGTTCATACACGGGTTGGAAAACAACTCTATTCGGGTGAGACTCATAAGGAATTCCTTCTCGGTGTCCTGCCTCTTATTAAAGTGCCGTTTGTCTATAACGGCGATATCTTCTCTGCCGATGATTTCTACCGGTTATCATCCATGATGCCAAACGTTGAAAGATGGATGATTGGCAGGGGAATACTTGGGAATCCATTTCTACCTGATGAAATTTACAAAACCGGTAATCATGCAAACAGGAAAGAAACCCTCCAAAGGTTTATGGATGATCTTTACTATGGTTATCGCAGTGATATGAGCGACCGGCTAACGCTGCTCAATGTGCTTAAGGAGTATTGGGATTATCTATTCACCTGGTTTGATAATCCTGATAAGGTTAAACGGATCATCAAAAAAGCAAAGAGCTTTGACGAGTATGAAGATGCCGTGAAGCGAATATTTCAGGAGTTTGACGAATCAAAGCTCCCTGAATAAACGGTTATCTCTCACCTTCCCACTCCTTGAAAAACTCATCAAGGAAATTTACCATATAAGCATGCCTTTCCTCTGCCATCGCTTTTCCTGTCCGGGTATTCATAAGCCCTTTGAGCAAAAGTAATTTCTCATAAAAATGGCCAATAGTATGATTACCTTTCCCGACAGTGGTATTTATGCCATTTCCGCTCAATTCTGTTGTCTCATAAAGCGGTCGGTTTTTGAACCCCCCATAGTTGAAGGCACGGGCAATGCCAATGGCGCCCAACGCATCCAGCCTGTCGGCATCCTGCACTATCTTCAGCTCTTCTGAACCTGGAGTGTTATGTTTATTTTGCTTTCTGAAGGAGATATTCTCAATAATCTCAATAACCGGCACAGTGATTGATTCAGACAGCCCGAGTGAATGCATAAACTCACCGGCAATACGTGGCCCTAAAGTTTCATCACCATTGTTGAACTTGGCATCAGCAATATCATGCAGTAAAGCCCCCAGCTCAATTATCAATATGTTGCCGGTACATTCCTTTTCTGCAATGTGTAAGGCATTCTTCCATACCCGCTCTATATGATGCCAGTCGTGACCCCCTTCCGCATCCTTGAGATGCTCCTTCACGAAACCAACCGTTTTATCAATGATTGCCTTGTAATCCTCTGGTCCTGCATTATTGCACATGTGCGTCTCTTTATTGTCGTTTAAGCCGTTAAGTCAATTCTCCAAATTTAGGGCAATTATTCACAATGCACAACTTGCCACCCCTTTTTCCATAGAAGGCTCCAGGCATTATCTCTACCTTATGGTCATTCAAATTCTCCATTTCTACCCGCCGGTGATAAGTCAAAAACCAATCAGTTACTTGGTTGCGTTGCCATCGCAATGATGAATCCATTAGGGATTAATTATTTTCAGGTCCAGTGCAACTCCAGTACAACTCCAGTATAGGTCCAGTAAATATGGTTATTAACTGGAGTTGTACTGGACCTGTACTGGACCTGTACTGGAGTTGAAGCGACTTAAGGGCTAGTATGGGGCCATTCCATTGCCATTAATCCTTGATTTAACAATAATTAAAGATCTTTAAGAAGAGCACCTGCCTGTATATCAACTTTTTGTTGTCACTTTGCAAAACTTATGAACAGTAATTTTGAAACTACCACAAACCATCAAATGATAAGGCTTATAGTCACTGACCTCGACGGCACTCTGCTTAATGACGAAAAGCAGGTACCCTTGGAGTTCAGGGAGCTCGAAAAACACTTCCGTAAGGAAAAAATAACATGGGTATTGGCCAGTGGCCGGCAATATTATACCATTGCTGATCAATTCAGCGAAATAATCGACGATGTCTACATAATCGCTGAAAATGGAGCCATAGCAATGAAGGGCCCTGAGTTGATACATTTGAATCCTCTTGACAAGGAGCTGACCAATGAATTGATCATGAGAGGAAGAATGATTGAAAATGCGTGGCCAATACTATGCGGCAGGAATTCAGCCTGGATTGAAAATAGCCATGATGAGCTGCTCAACGAGATCGGGAAATACTACAGTAAACTTCAGATTGTTGATGATCTTACTATGGTTGACGATGTAACGCTGAAGTTTACCATGTGTGATTTCCAAGGTTCTGAAGTCAACAGTCTACCCTATTACGATGATATGCAGCATCTTTGTCGCGTGGCTATTGGTGGAAAAATATTTCTTGACATAACAAATTCTACCGCCACCAAAGGCACGGCATTGCAGGAGATCATGAAACACAGCAATGCTGTAGCCGGAGAGGTTATGGCTTTTGGCGACTATCTGAACGACCTTGAAATGCTGGAAGTGGCCGGTGTAAGCTATGCCATGAAAAACTCACATCCTGATCTTTTTAGGTCAGCCCGTTATGTCACCAAACATCATAACAACGACAATGGGGTGATCAGGGAAATCAAGGAGTATTTCAAGCTCACCTAAGTTGTTGGAGAAAACTCACCTCTTGTTAATACCTATAACCGGCTAATAATCAATTATTGATGATTTGTTAAAGCCGACAGTGCCAGATAGGCCATGAAACCTGCACCGGTTTCCAAACTCGCCTCATCTATATCAAACTCAGGGGTATGCAGGTTATGGACTATACCTTTACTTTCGTTTCCGGTACCTAACCGGTAAAAACATGAAGGCACCAATTGGGTATAATAGGCAAAGTCCTCAGCCGTCAGGCGCATGTCAAGATCTACAACATTTTCTGAGCCAAGGTATTCAACCGCTGCTTTCCGTGTTTGAGCTGTCACCTCAGCATCGTTTACCAGGAATGGGTAGCCTTTATCGATAAAGACCTCACAGGTTGCACCCATACTTTCGGCAATACCTTTAGCCATAAGGGTGATTTTTGCGTGTGCTTCGGCACGCCACTTCTCGTCAAAGGTGCGCAAAGTGCCTTCCATTTTGACTTCTGATGGAATAATATTGGTGCGCCCCTCGGCAATAAACCTGCCAAATGAAAGAACGGCAGGCAACACCGGATTCTTATCACGGCTTATGATCTGTTGCAGGGCTACCAGTATATGAGCTGCAATAAGCACAGGATCAATGTTCAGATCGGGGGTGGCTCCATGTCCTCCTTTACCCTTCACCGTAAGATAAACTTCATCAGTTGAGGCCATGTATTTACCAGGTTTAAGTCCAATTTTTCCCGCCTGCAGTGATGGCAGGACGTGTTGGCCGTACATCTGTTGGGGCTCAGGATTTTTCAGAGCTCCCTCCCTGATCATCATGGAGGCACCACCGGGGAATTGCTCTTCCGATGGCTGGAACAGCAGCTTTATTGTCCCTTCAAATTCATTTCTGAATTGTTGCAGCATCTTTGCTGCCCCCAAAAGACAAGTCATGTGAACATCATGTCCGCAGGCATGCATAACGCTGGGTACGGCTGAGCAATAGTCCTCCTTATTATCTTCCACAATAGGCAGGGCATCCATGTCGGCACGGAGTGCAATAATATGCTTGCCGGGGTTCCTTCCCTCTATCAGAGCCACAATTCCATGTACGGCAATGCCGCGGGTATATTTAATGCCGTACTCTTCCAGTTTTGCAGCAATGAAGGCTGAGGTGTTCTCCTCTTTCATTGATAGCTCGGGATTCCGGTGAAGATGTCTCCTTATGCTTATCAACTCAGGTAGTAAGGCTTTTGCTGTTTTCTTGATCTGTTCTATCATAAGGCAAGGGGCTTTTCAATTATAAGAAAAGTATTATTCAAACGATTGTAAATCATGGAGTCTTTTATAAACACCGGCTTTGCCCAAAAGAACATTGTGGGTTCCTCGTTCAACAATCCGTCCGTTTTGCAATACAACAATCTCATCGGCAAACTGAACGGTTGAGAGGCGGTGGGCAATGACTACCGAGGTGCGGTTTTTCATGAGGTTTACCAAAGCCTCCTGCACCAGTCTTTCTGATTCGGTATCAAGTGCCGAGGTGGCTTCATCCAGAATCAACACCGGTGGATTCTTGAGCACTGCACGGGCTATGCTTAACCTCTGCCGCTGGCCACCCGACATCTTGATGCCCCGGTCGCCAATATTTGTCTGGTAACCATCGGGCATCTGCATAATGAAATCATGTGCATTGGCTACTTTGGCCGCTGCAATCACTTCATCAAGGCTCACATTGGTCATGCTGAAGGCTATATTGTCGAAAACCGTTCCATTAAAAAGTATGGTTTCCTGCGATACAATTCCCATAAGTGCTCTAAGATCAGTGATTACAAGATCTTTGATGGGAATATTATCTATAAGGATTTCGCCCTTTGTAACATCGTAAAAGCGGGGCAACAAGTCGACCATGGTAGATTTGCCACTTCCCGACGCACC
>CALCQV010000097.1 GCA_937894795.1 uncultured Bacteroidales bacterium | reverse complement strand
CCCATAGAATAATACCCGCCGATAATAAAGCGGATTGACCCTGAAGGCATAAAAGATGACTATCATAACGAATATATTATCCATTGAAAGCATCTTTTCAATCACATAACCTGTCAGGAATTCCAAACCCAGGTTTCTTCTGTATACTTCAACGGCTTTATCGTAGTCAAGACCTTCAATCTTTATTGGATGTCCATATTTTGTTATTAGATGCTGTATATCAGCCAGAGTACCATCCTTCCCCAAATGTATCCAGTCGCCATGATACAAGAGTAATATATAAAAGCCTATGGCCATGGTAATCCACAAGCAGGTGTAGAACAACGCTTCCTTAAAAGAAACCAGATGATTCTTCTTATCGAGTATACCTAAGTCAAGCAACAGGAAACTGACAACAAATACCAGGAAGATTGAAAAAAAAAGTATTTCTGAAGGATTCATTTTAGAACTGACTTAAATAATGCTGTCAGCAAAAGTTTATAAGCTTATTTGACGATGTAAAGTTACTGAATAAGTGCAGTTTTTTATTCTCTGTTTAAAGGATTTGTTTATCGCAAAATCTTTCTAATTTTGATGACTATTTAAAATATTCAATAACACTAATATTTCCCTTTAAAAGGGATAAAAACAACAGCATGAAAAACTTTGCAGAGATGAATCCCAATCCGCTGGTGCAGTATCTTAACAAACCGGCATCAGAATTCACCAAGGCTGACCTTATCAAGTATATTGTTGATCATAACATTGAGATGGTCAATTTCAGGTATGTGGGTGGCGACGGCAGATTAAAGACTTTAAATTTCGTAATCAGTTCACTTGAACATCTGAACAGCATTTTATCAACCGGTGAGCGTTGTGACGGATCAAGCCTTTTCCCGTTTATCAAGGCAGGCTCCAGTGATCTCTATGTGGTGCCGCGCTATCGCACTGCATTTGTCAATCCCTTCTCAGAAGTGGCTGCAATAGATATACTTTGTTCCTATTACAATAAGGACGGACAACCATTGGAGAGTTCCCCCGAATTCATTCTGCGCAAGGCTCATAATGCATTGAAGGAGAAAACAGGCCTCTCTTTTGAAGTTATGGGTGAGCTTGAGTATTACGTTATAAGTGAAACCGAGGAGTTATTCCCTGCAGTTGACCAGAAAGGATATCATGAATCAGCTCCCTTTGCCAAGTTTGAATTCCTGCGTACCGAGGCAATGAATGCCATGGCCAAAGCAGGTTGCCTCATTAAATACGGCCACTCGGAAGTGGGTAATTTTACACAGGACGGCAAACTCTATGAGCAGAATGAAATAGAATTCACACCTACTACCTTGGAAGATGCAGCTGACCAATTGGTCATTGCAAAATGGATACTGCGCTCTGTTGCTTATAAATATGGTGTAACTGTAACTTTCTCTCCTAAGATCACCGTTGGTAAGGCCGGCAGCGGTATGCACATACATACAAGGCTGATGAAAGACAATAGGAACCAGATGCTGGCTGATGGTAAACTCAGCGATATAGCCCGCCGTGCCATTGCCGGTTATCTTGATTTGGCCCCTTCACTAACTGCTTTCGGCTTGTTCCTCATCAGGAAGCACCAACCAATATATGCTGGGGCGACAGAAACCGCAGCGTACTTGTCAGGGTACCACTCGGATGGACCGATGAAAACAACATGATCTATAATGCCAATCCACTTGAAACTCCTGTAAAACAGGATCATTCTCAACTGCAAACCGTTGAATTCAGATGCCCTGATGGTTCTGCTGATATATACCTGTTATTGGCCGGCCTGACAGTCGCCGCCCGTCATGGACTTGAAATGAAGAACGCCCTCGAGTTGGCTGAAAAGTGGTATGTGGACGTTAATATCTTTGATGATCAACATAAAGAGCGGCTCGCTCAACTTAACCAACTTCCCGTTTCATGTTGGGAATCAGCTAATATGCTTGAAAAACAGGCTGAAGTCTATCAACAGTACGATGTCTTCCCTGAAAGTGTTATCAAGGGAGTTGCCAATCAACTGCGTAGTTTCAAGGATGAAAAGTTGCGTGAAGAAGTGCACTGCAACAAGGAGAAGATGCAGAGCCTGGTGGATAAGTATTTCCACTGCGGATAATTACTGATGATGCTCATATTTGATTATATGGAGCTCTATTAGTTAATTCTTCAGCCTTATGGTAAGAACTGACATTGTTCCTTCATGCCTGTCGGTTCATTACATATTGACATCCTGAATATAAATTTCTATCATGAATCCCTGCAATTAAGCTGTATTCAACAGTCTTTGCAGGGATTTATCATTTTTTTCTGAAACTTATGAGCTTTCGTCCCAAATAGACCCTTCTTAACCAGAACGGCATCACAAGAGCGCCAATTACCAGATAGGGGTAGTAAGTGAGCAACCTCCATGAAAGTGCTACAAGTATAGTAAGATCACGGGTTGTGCCGGCTATGAACTCCCTTAAAAAAATAGGAAAGAAGAATTCAGCAATGCCACTGCCTCCAGGTGTAGGACTAACCAGCATTATTACCCACATCATCAGTTGACGCGCCAGAATAAGCATGTGGTCTCCAATGGAAACAGCCGACGTAAATCCAACTATAAGAAAATTAACGACCAGGAACCTTGCTGTCCATGAAAGCGAAGTAGCTCCTATTGCCCGCAGCCAGAAGTGATATGATTTGCTGCGGAATCCTGCCGAAGCCTCCAGTATCTGATCACCCGTATGTTGCGCCGCTTGCTCAAACCGTCTTAATAACCTGAACCTGGTGCTCCTTACGAGCAACCACTTTAAACCACCCGGATTAATAAACACTCCATAACTCAACATGAAAGTGATGAGTGCGATGAGGATATATCCGATGAGAAATATGCCCATGGTACTGAATTGGGCGCCAAACAAACTGAACACATTTCCTTCTATGGATAACCTTTCAAAACCAGCTAGGATGAATGTCAATGGTACCATAAAAATATAGAACAATTCATCAAGCAAGGCCGTCACCATAACCGTGGCTGTAGCATGACCGGTACCCAGCTTTTCTTTCGTGAGAAGGAATATTGCCACTGCTGATCCGCCTACTACCGAAGGGGTAACACTGGATGCAAACTCCCACAAGAAAATTACCTCAAACGATTGACGCCAGGTAAGCTTATTGCCGGTTAAAAGTCGTATCCGGTACATATACGATAAATCGCGTATTGCTACCATGATCACCGCAAGTCCAAAACAAAGCATAGAGCCCCACGTAATGCGTATGGAGCGTATGTCGCCATGCGATAAATCACGCGATACCATATATATTATCACCGCCAAACCTATTATTACCGGTATCATGATTCGCCTGAAGGCAAACAATTTTATTATGGCTCTGTGCTGACTCGACATGATAATTTTATATAGTCAAAGGTGTTCTATGGCTTGAACTTGTATAAATCAAAAATACGCTTAATTGTTGAATAATATTTCGGTCATTTTGGCTGTTTTTACAATTAATTTTTAAACTTTTATGCCATTATGTCTGCATTAAGACTGGAAATAAACCTTTTTAGCCAATGGCATACAAATTGAAAGAATGGATTAAAAACAAAAAAACAAACAAGTAACAAAATCAGGAGGATATACAATGAATATGATCAGATTCAACCAGCCAACTTTAGGATTAATGGACCAACTTTTCAGCAACACCATCACTGACTCGGGAAGATGCAGCTATCCGGCCAATATCTACGACAATACGAATTCATTTGTAATTGAATTATCAGCTCCGGGGTTCTCAAAAGAGGATATCCGCATTAGCCTTGAGCAGATAATTCAATTACAAATGAATTCGTATTGT
>CALCQV010000096.1 GCA_937894795.1 uncultured Bacteroidales bacterium | reverse complement strand
GTGTTCCTCGTTTAGTTGTATTCATGAATACAACTAAACGAGGAACACCTACTTGGCGTGCTAATAGAATGTGTTCACGTGTTTGAGGCATTGGACCATCAGTTGCAGCTACAACGATAATAGCTCCATCCATTTGAGCAGCTCCAGTAACCATATTCTTTACGTAGTCAGCATGACCTGGACAGTCAACGTGTGCATAGTGACGGTTAGCAGTTTGATACTCTACGTGAGCAGTGTTAATTGTAATCCCTCTTTCTTTTTCTTCAGGAGCTGAGTCGATTGAATCAAAAGACTTAACTTCAGACAAACCTTTTTCTGCTAAAACAGTTGTAATAGCAGCAGTTAAAGTTGTTTTACCGTGGTCAACGTGTCCAATAGTACCAATATTAACGTGTGGTTTGGAACGGTCGAATTTTTCTTTTGCCATAATAATTGACGTATTAATTAATTGTTAAATTTATTTATCTATATTCTTTTATATTTACACATATATTGTAAAGAAAGAGCCATTGACGAGACTTGAACTCGTGACCCCTTCCTTACCAAGGAAGTACTCTACCACTGAGCTACAACGGCTTAGCTTTATTAACGCCATTAAGAACGAGTTAGATTACTCTAACCCGCTCTCTTTTTAGCTTTGAGCGGAAGACGGGGCTCGAACCCGCCACCTATAGCTTGGAAGGCTATCGCTCTACCAAATGAGCTACTTCCGCTTGTGTTTTTATTTATGTTCATTAACTATTAATTAACAAACATTGTGTGGGAAGGGCTGGATTCGAACCAACGAAGGCGTCGCCAACAGATTTACAGTCTGCCCCATTTGACCACTCTGGTACCTTCCCTAACTTGAGCCGATGGAGGGATTCGAACCCCCGACCAGCTGATTACAAATCAGCTGCTCTGGCCAACTGAGCTACATCGGCACTTTATGTTGTTCTCAGTACTTTCGACATTTCGCCTCCATTACTGATTAGCTCATTTTTGTTACTTTTCTGCTCCCTTCTAAAAAGAGCAGTCCTTCTTTTCAAAAGGACTGCAAATGTATGAACTATTTTGACACCAACAAAAACTTTTTTGTTTTTTTTTGGCTCCTACCTCATATTTATTTCCTAAACTTGTCTTTATGCTTATCCAACTGCTTACGTAGAGCGTCAACAGCCGTATCTGTAGCTTCTTCAAATGTTGCTGATTGCTTCCTTGCAAACAAATCATTTCCCTTTATTTGTAGCCTGATCTCTGCTACTTTATTGTCTATTGCTTCTCCATTTTCTAATTTTAATGTGACGTCACTGCCAATAATTCCATCGTAAACTCCTGAAAGCTTTTCAACTTTGCCATTTATAAACTCTTCCAACTTCCTGTCAGTCTTAAATTTTACTGAAGTAATGTTAACTTTCATGATTCCTCCTTTTTTTGAGCCCACGGATGGGCTTGTTTATATATTGTTTTTAGCTTTTCAACATTAGTATGGGTATATACTTGTGTTGATGCTAGACTTGAATGGCCTAATATCTCCTTGATTGCATTCAAGTCTGCACCCTCATTAAGCATAAGTGTGGCAAATGTGTGACGCAGGACATGTGGACTTTTCGCTCCGGTAACCCCGGCTTGAGTCAAGTACTTCTTTACTAATTTATAAATGAAATTTCTTCCGGCTCTCGATCCTTGATCATTAATAATTAACTCCTCAACTCCTGATAAAGCATATCTTTCTCTCAATGCCAGGTACGATTTTAACTTTGTTGTCAATAAATTACTAACCGGAATGATGCGTTGTTTGTTTCGTTTACCGGTAACTTTAATTGTGTTAGTATAAAAATCAATGTCCTTTTCCTTTAAGATCTCCAATTCAGCTAGACGAATCCCTGTATTATAGAATATTTCAAGTACGATTAGATCACGCCGATCACTAAATGAATCATCTGTAATGGACGTTAACATCTTCTCCATCTCCCTCTTTGTGGCAAATGAAGGCAGTCGCTCAGGTGTACGAAGTGAGACTGATAGTTGTACAGGATTTACTTCAATGAGATCAAGCCGCAGCAGATATTTGAAATATGTTCTTAGGGATGATAATTTACGATTGACACTTCTGGGTGAAGTGCCCAACTCAATTAGTGAAGCCAACCATGATCTAATCATGGCATAAGTTATCTGCTTTTCACTATTAACATCATAAATATCATTAAGATACGATTGAAATTGCAAGAGATCACATCGGTAGGCTTCGATCGTATGAGATGAATAGCGCTTTTCGTAGAGTAGGTGGTCGAAGAAAGAATCTCTTACCATGTATCAAAATAAAAGAAGAAAACTTAGCCTTATGTAAGAACGTATAAATATAACGCTTTATTACAACAAAGCAAAACTTTCTTCCTTAAATCGCACTTAAAAAAGATGCTTATTGATCGGCAGCCTGCTGCAGTTGCTGAACATAGATAGCGTGCAGCTTAGCCTCACGGTTTTTTACTGAAGGCTTTGTGAATTTTTGCCTTTCACGGAGCTCTTTTACAACACCGGTTTTTTCAAATTTTCTCTTCAGTTTCTTTAAGGCCCTGTCGATGTTTTCGCCTTCTTTAACGGGTACGATAATCATGTGAAATACTCTCTCTTTCTGTTAAATTAGTAAATTGAATTCAATTTTCTTTAAAGGGCTGCAAAATTACAATTTATTTTTACTTATTCCTATTGTTTGGTAAAAATATTTTGCCCAACCGTATTTATTCTTTAAGCTGAGGCTTATTATTATAAGCCAATATACACTAATATTACATTATATGCTATAATTACTGCCCCGCTATAGCAATGACGATTTCTGAAATTACTTTTTATACCAGTAGCTTAAATTACAGGTTTGTCTTGAAATAATCCTCAAGTTTGGTGAATAGATGAAGTCGCGTATTACCACCATAAATAGAGTGATTGCGATTTGTGTAAAGCATCATATCAAACTTCTTATTGGCTTGAACCAACCGTTCAGACAACTCCAAAGTATTCTGCACATGCACATTGTCATCAGCGGTACCATGCACCAATAATAGATTACCCTTGAGTTTATCTGCAAAAAAGAGTGGGGAATTCTGATCATAGCCATCAGGATTTTCCTTGGGTGTTCGCATAAAGCGCTCGGTATAAATGTTATCGTAGTAACGCCAATTTGTAACAGGGGCAACTGCAATGGCAGTCTTGAAGACTCCATCGCCTTTCAGCAAGCAGGAAGAAGAGATAAACCCACCGTAACTCCAACCCCAAATGCCAATTCTATTTGCATCTACCCATGGCATAGTTGCCAAATACTTTGCCCCTTCAATCTGATCGATGGTTTCATACTTCCCTAGTTGCAGATATGTTACTTTCCTGAATGCTTCTCCCCTGGCACCGGTACCTCTGGGATCAATACTAACAATAATATAACCCTGTTGCGCCATAACATCATCAAGATCAAAACCCCAGCTATCCAGCACGGTTTGTGAATTTGGGCCACTGTATTGATCTATTATTACTGGATATTTTTTATCCTTTGAAAAGTCAGGCGGATATATTACATAGGCATTCAGCTCAACATCTTCAGAAGTGGAAAATTTAAAGAATTCTTTATGGTTGAACTTGTATTCTTTCAATTTATCAGCCAGCTCTTGATTATCTTCAAGAATCCTTATCATTTTACCATTAGATTCCCGTAAGGTATATATAGGAGGAGTTTTAACAGAAGTGTATGTATGAATGAAATAACGGAATGATTTACTGAATTGAGCATTGTTGGTACCCTGAGTCTCGGTAATCAACCGTGCTTCACTGCCATTAGCCTTAATGGAGTAGATTTCGCGTTGCATCGGGTTAAAGACTGCAGCCTGATAATAATGAACTTTATCTACAGGATCATATCCGTAATAAGCTGTAACATCAAATTCTCCACTGGTAATGGGAGTTGTCTGACCAGTAATGTAATTGCATTTATAAAGGTGTGTCCATCCGTTCTTTTCACTGGTTATGACAAACGCTTCTCCTTCCGGAAGAAATTTTATATTGTCAAAATTCCCCTCATCAATGTATCGGTCATTGCTTTCAGAATAAATAATCCTGCTGGCACCGGTCTTAACATTCACACCAAGTATCTCAAGTAAATTTTGCAAGCGATTTAGTCTTAAAACAGCTAGCAATTCCGGATCATTGGTAAACATTATCCTTGGTAAATAAATATCTTTCTCAACACCCGTATTAACTCGGAGTGTATTACCTGAAACCATATCATAGATATGTGCAGTTACAATTGAGTTGTCCTCTCCGGCTTTTGGATATTTAAATTGCGAGTTCGACGGATAGAGCGCATTTTCATCTATGGAAGGTTTCGCCCCCTGGAACATCGTCATATTGAACATTTTTACACCTCGCTCGTCGAATTTAACATAAGCCAACCTGCGGCTATCGGGTGACCAGCTAAATGCCTTGTTATATTCAAACTCTTCTTCATATACCCAGTCAGGAGCACCGTTGATAATCTCATTGAATTTGCCGTCTTTGGTTATTTGAATCTCTTCACCTTTCTCCAAATTCACGATGAATAAGTTGTTGTCCCTAACAAATGCAACCTTCTGACCATCAGGTGAAAATGTCGCCAACTGCTGTTTTCCATTGACAGACAATGGTTTAAATGATTTATCCTTTATATTGTAAACATAATAGTCAGCTTTAAAGGATCTTCTGTATATTGGTTCATAGCTGGTTTGAATAAGCAGCTTTGCCTCATCATCAGAAAACTCATAATCAAGTATCATCTTGATGTCATCATTTCCAAAATCCTTAATATCAAATACAACGGCGTCAGTTTTGCCGGTTTTATAAGTAAAGCGCTCAATATAAGTATAATCATCAGAAAGCACTGTATAATGCATACCGTCATTCATTGACCTTATTTCATTTATTCCCTGAGATCTGAATATTCTTGATTTCAGAAGGTCGTCCAATGTAAAATTCTTTGACCCGTTTTGAGCATTCAACACAACAGGCAGTGCCAGAATAAAATAAATGGCTGTAATAAGAGAGAGTCGTTTCATAGATGGTTATAAAAAAATCAGGAAGTGCAAAATTATTAAATTTAGAATACCATCGTAACTCGTTCGCTCACAATGGCGATTTCAGGGCATAGCCCTTTAAGTATAATAAAGAAGATGAAAATGCAATGATCAGTCTTTGGGTCATATTTGGGAACGGTTAAAGGCAACTATACAACAACTATACGATGCCTATACAATGCCTATACAACAACTATACGTTATTGTATAGTTGTTGTATAGACGTTGTATAGTAAATCTGTGGGCATTGTATAGTTGCCTTTAACCGTTCCTTAACCGATTTGCTATTGATCATTATTAGGAGTAAAATATTCAACTCATCAATATAAATCCTGACCTTTTATTACCTTTGTGAAGAAAGCAAACATTTAACATTATTTGAGGTTCAACCTTAATTCTAAAAATTGATTTCATGAAACGAAAAACTGTTTTTATTATCACCCTCATCGTTATCCTGATTCTTGCCGTATTCTTTTGGTGGCGCTACTATTTTGTTTTTGGAGAAGGGGTTAAAGCAGGGAATCTTAATTTCTTCGTAAAGAAAGGCTATGTCTTCAAAACCTGGGAAGGGAGGCTCATTCAGGAAGGATTTAAAACTCAGTCACCCGGAGCCATGCAGAGCAATGAATTTGAATTCAGTGTTACAGACGACAGCATTGCCGCCATATTGGAACGTAATGGAGGTCGGTTGGTAGAGCTTCGTTACAAGGAATACCTTCACCCTATACCATGGCGTGGCATGAGCAATTATGTTGTCATTGAGATTTTGGGTGTTGAAAAAGAGAATACACAGCAACCGGGAACACTCCCCTATACCCAACCTGAGTAAGCAAATTGACCGAAATAGAATATGGAGTTAAACAATTAAGGTTAATTCTTTAATGATTCAACTCGTGATTGAAATTTCTGCACTGTAACCATACAATTGAAGGATGGATTAAAACATAAAAAGCCTTGATAATCAAGGCTTTTTATGTTTTCTTAGTGGGATGTACTGGACTCGAACCAGTGACCTCCGCCCTGTCAAGGCGATGCTCTGAACCAACTGAGCTAACATCCCGATTTGGCGGACAAAGATATGTAATTCTTCTATAATAGCAATGCAATCACCTTTTAAGCTTACAATTAAAGTTCACCACTACCTTTTATCTCAATGAAATCAAAATCTATACGGATTTTTGAGGGTTTGCGTTGTACCATCACTCAGATGTACATTTAGTTGGGGGCTATTAATGAGAGCCGTCACTTCTTCCTTAATAATAAGAGCCTTAACTACCGTCAAATTAATTATCATCCCCTTATCAGAAGATTGAGTTTCAAATGCGACTATTCCCCTGTTGTTGCTAAGATGGCTGAGCAAATACCAGGGCATGTCAGTTAATGTGGGATCTGCCCCCTGCGGAAAGTCATACTCTATAGTTTCAAGCTGATCAGCCGAATAAGTCTCTCTACTATTGAACGTCATACTTACCTGATCATACAGACGATCAATGTATTGTTTCAGTGTAATCGGTTCCTTTTCAGTTATTGTAGCAACTTTGAAAGAGGTTTTTGCCTCGTTCAGAACGCCTTCTGTTTCCCATGAAACCCTTTTTTCCTCGATCAGTGTCCGGATTTCAGGAATTGTTATCAGATCAGGATTATAATATATCAAAGCATGCACAGGCTCACCAAATTGTGTTTGCATACTCATTATACCTTCGTGTTGCATAAATCTTATACTAAGCAATTCGGCATCATTTGGGTCGAAAAATTGGTCAATTGCGGCTTCACAGACAGCAATCATCGATTGGTTGCTTGACGGTGCATCAAATAACCGCTTCACCGGGGTGAATATGCCACGTTTTATATCTTCTTTACTTAAAACATTGGCATCATAATATACCCTTATGCTATTATCTGAAACATATGTCTCAACTCCAAGCACACCATCCATTTCCTTCATGTGGTTGGCAAACGACATAGAACTTCCAAAACATTTAATACTTGATAAACCTGCCTGCTCATATATTCCTGCTTCCTTTAACCGTGTTGCATCTCCCCATTTTATACTAATTGTTGGAATATGCACCCTCTCAGCAAAAGCGAGGCCCACAACCACTAAAACAACAACTGCGGCAGCAGGTATCCATAATAAAGGATGCTTAACCTTTTTATCATCAATATTTTTATTGAGCAATTTACTCCCGGTAATACTCAATGTGTTTTTTTCAGGACAACTTGCAACACAATCACCACAAAGATGACAATCAATATTATCAACTTTTTCAACAACTGATACTTTGATCGCCATTGGGCAGGCTTTATCACAAAGTTTGCAGGAAGTGCATGTATCAACATTACGGCTTACCTTGAAGATTGAGAGTCCTGACATTTTTATTTTGAATGACTCCAAAATAACTCCTGCTAAAGTCAATGCACCTAATAACCATAGCCAGCTTATTGATACTTTGAAAACCACGACAAGTAATGCATAAACGGCAGTGATACCAATGAATACATAACTATAAGCAAATATATTTGAAGCAGCTCCCAGAGGACACACATATTTGCACCAGAACTGCCGTATAAAAAAAGAACCGGGTATTGTTAAAAACAGAGCCATTGCAGCATATGACATAACAACATCAGAGCTAAAACCGGAGAATACTGCATAATAAGGATCAAATGTTTTGCAAAACAATTCACTGCTTGTCACTGAAAAATAAAATGTTATAAATAGCAATGCGTACTTAAATACCCTCAAAAGCTGATCCGGCCATCCTTTAATGTCAATATTCAATTTGAATTTCTTCCCTAAACGACCAAGCCACTCAGTAAAAGTTCCTATTGGACAGATATAACTGCAAAACAGTTTGCTTATCAGTATAATACCCACTAATAAACCAAAGCCCATAAAGATTTGGGTAGTGGTCATGGAACACGCCAGAGAATTATTCGTGAGAAATGAAGAAAATGCCTGTAATCCTCCAAAAGGACAATAAGCTTCAAAGTCGGCGATATATGTTCTATCAATAAGAGGCCTGACAAGTAAATATACCAATAATAAAAGTACTGTCCATTGTAGTCCGCGGCGATAAGGATTTAGTTTTACTTTCTTTGCCATTATGTTGATGCTTTTGAAATATTTTCATCAAAAGTATGAACATAAAAATTAAAAGCAAAAGCAAGATAGTGACAACAGTATACTCACCATTTCTTTTAACAAAGGTTTAACATTTACAAATAGTCGCTTGTAGATTTAACCGATTGTTATACAGTTGTTAACTGTATTTTTGATATATAATCAGGGAATATGGCTAATGTTCCTTAACCGTTTGTACGTAATATAATCGGCAACATTCCACTCAAGCCAATTTAAAAGAGGATAACCCTCCATATAAAGCTTCCTTCGTTCAAGCAACCGTGTATTATATTGCTCCAATGCAAGGTAGTTATCATAATAATGGAAAATGCTTTTCTGCGCAGTAGAAATACGTTGTATCCGGTTCTCATCAATTATCAATAGAGGCAGTGTATTACTATCCAATCCTACCATAAAATCAGTATGATAGAAGGCTTTCTCTGAACGGTTAAGATTAAATCTGGCAATGATAAGATCCCAATTGAAGAAACTCATAATCACCAGGATGATATAGGCATATAAACTATTTTGTATCAGTAAATATCGAAGCGATTTCTTATTCTGAACTTTAATAAAGACAGTTGCCAATCCAACCAAAACAAGAATCAGAAAAGCAAATACCCATATTCGTTTATAAGCCAGATTGAAATAGTGAGTGTACCAAAAATTCCTTACAGCTACAGAAAGTGCCAGAAATGCGTTTTGTATTAGCCATAACTTAATTAATCTGATTAACCAGCGATTGTTAGAATAGAAATTCAAGTTCCCCCTTAAATACCAGAGCACTAATGCTATAGAAATTAGAATTGAGAAAATAAGCAACCAGGTCCCCTCATGTACAAATTGTTTCAAAAATCCACCATTCCACTTAAAATTGATCCAGACATGCCATAAATCAAGAATATTCATAATTGCGAGTGCGATATTTAAAAGCATGAAGAGCAGCTGTGCAATTCTGGCTTCAGTTTTTAATCCGACCATTGATCCACTATACCATGTTTTAGACCTCATTAAGACATTACTACCTGACTCGCCCGGAAGAACGAATATAGAAGGCAACTTACCAAAGAACAGGATCAATCCTACAAAGAAACCACCAACACCTATTGCAAATACATCAGGTGATACAAGCTTGAAGAACCATTTGAAGAAATCATCCAATGAGCGTAAAAAACCACCGGTTAAACTATTGAAGTAGGGACTGGCATTAGAATAAATTGAAATAAAAATCAGCAATACAAGAAGAGGTATTAATAAGAATGCAGCATATTTGAATCCTTTTCTGATACCATTGTTAGTACCGGGGGCCTTGGACAAATCACTGAAATAGTTTACGGGAGCAACAAATACCGAAAAGAAAGAGACTACAAATCCATTCAACAATACATTAAGCGCTGGTGCTGCAAGAATACCTGACAAGACAATCAAGGAAACAATATTTACAGCAAGAGCAATATCAGAACCATGCATCAAAACCATAAAACCTGATAGCACTATACCAGCAATGGTTATCCAGGTAAGTCGATTTTTGGAGTTTGGCCGACCAGAAAAAACAAGTAATGACAAAAGAAGAATATCCAGTAAAAGAACATTTAACCCTGCCTGTTTATTAAGAAACAGGATTGGAAAGATCACAGCAATTAGGAGTGGAAATAACAGAATTTTTCGTTTCATGATCGTTTGGTTTGGATATTAACGATATCCATATATAAAAATTATATACTTCATCCAATTACCTGACCAATTTTTATGAACTTTGCAAGATGACAATGAAACACACTGCATTAACTTTAGCAATAATCAGTATATTTATTTGGGAACCAGCTACAGCTCAGAAAAGTGATGGCTCTGAGAAAGATGAATTCCGAATAATGTTCTATAATGTGGAGAACCTGTTTGACCCTTTTCATGATACTTTGAAAAATGATTATGAGTTTGTTTCGGGAGGTATTAATGGGTGGACATGGAAGAAGTTTGAAAGAAAACTACATAATATTTCCAAGGTCATCATTGCAACAGGAGGTTGGAAGCCACCTGAAATAGTAGCCTTTAGCGAAATAGAGAATCGCTTTGTGCTTCAACAGTTGCTGAAACGAACCACTCTTGACCGGTTTGGATATGGGATCATACATGAAGAATCACCTGATTTGCGAGGGATAGATGTAGGTATGCTTTACCTCAAAGATAAATTTAGAGTTGTAAAGCATCAATCAGTTAGAATCACCTCATCAGATACCTTATTGATAACCCGGGATATTCTTTATGTCAAAGGGCTTATTGTTCAAAATGGAATTGTCTGTCAAAACGACACACTTCATCTTTTCATAAATCACTGGCCTTCACGTACCGGAGGACCTGCAATTACTGCATACCGACGAAAAGATGCGGCATTGACATTAAAACGTATGGTTGATTCAATCTTACTAAATCAGCCAGATGCACATATTGTTCTTACCGGCGATTTTAATGATGAACCGATTGATGAGAGTATTTCAACGCATCTTAATGTACATGAATCAACAGCAGATTCAGGCTATTTACTATATAATTTGATGACTCCTTTTGTTGGCAAATACGATATCGGAACCAATAAATATAAGAATCAATGGGGGGTAATTGATCAGTTTATCGTTTCATCATCATTGCTTAAAAAAGAGAATAAGCAGGGACTAAGAGTAATTGATGCTCAAATAATATCATTCCCATTTCTTTTGAGAACTGACGAAAATTACTCCGGTACAGTGCCCTACAGAACATATCATGGGAAACAATACATTGGTGGATTCAGTGACCACTTACCTGTTTTATTAACATTACAGATTTACAACTAAAGCGCCTGATTCCTTCACATCATAGAGCAAAATATCAAAGTCCCTGGCGGTCTTTCTCAAACGCTCAATTATCCATCTGCTGTTGGATGCATCGGCAATTAAGCATGCATTAGGAAAACAAGTAATAATTTGTTCTGGTTGATTTCTAACATTGTTACAAAGCAACACATAATCAACTTTTATATTCTGTTTATTATCAGGTAATTTACATTTACCGCTCACTATCACTATTCTCTTGTTGTTAAAACTAAAAAATTCAGGAAGCGTATACTCAGTATTGTCTTCCCACATTTTAGTTCCTGATAAGCTTTTTATCTCAGCATTTTTTAAATTGGCCTCTACCTTTAAACCTTCCAGTTGGTAGTTGGCTTTACCAATATCAGCTGAAAGGATTGTATCAGTGAGTACAATATGTTCTCTGCCGTTAATAAAACTTATAACAGGGTGATAGTTAACTTTATGAAAAATAATCATCTGCTGCCTGTTGCTTTCAACATTTCGGACAACACTAAGGGTAACCAGCATGAATATACTGACCAGGGAAATATAGAACAATAATTTTCGTGAACTCTTTAACCAATAAAACAATGACACCAGACAAAATATCACCAATAAAACCTCATAACCCGGCAAGTAGATATCATCCCACACAGCTCCGGGCAAGTGTTCAATATAGCTTACCGAAGAATTCAACAGTCTCAGCTCAAAGGATAAAAGTGAAGTGAAAAAAGAGCCAACCAAGGGTATAAATGAAGTAAAAAGCAGAAGCAGACCGGTATAGATAATCATTCCCGACAATGGGATAGCCAATAAATTGGTAATCAAAAAGTAATCAGGAAACTGATGAAAATAGCTAACAGCTATTGGAGCTGTAAATACTTGTGCCGCTATTGAAACAGTGATAAGATCCCAACCATATTTGATAAATGGATTGGTTGGGCTCCAGATGGCTCTCAATGTCGGCTGAAAAGCCATTATTCCGGCCACTGCACTGAATGACAATTGAAATCCAACATTAAAAATTAAAAGAGGATTCAAAATCAACAAAATGAATGCTGCAGCAGCGAGTGTATTTATTGAATTTGCTTGATGTTGCGTTGCTTTGCCCAAAATTATAAGGGTGAACATGAGAGAAGCTCTCAATACAGGTGGTGCCAATCCGGTTATAAGAGCATATAGCCAGATTACACTTATTGTCATTATGGGTTTCATTACCGCAAATCTTTTCCTCGTTCGGAAAAAAGAAAAAGCAAACTCAGCCAACATAAATATCACACCAACATGTAATCCGGAAACGCTCAATATATGAATAACACCGGCACCTGAATATTCACGGAGTTGATCGGCATCCAACAGATCATCATATCCGGTGAGTAAAGCTGCTGCAACAGCTAATTCATCACCCTGCAATCCATTCCCGGATAATAAACGAATAAAATCAGCTCGTTTATCCAGTGCAAATGCTTTCAGCTTATTACCCTTGTTTCCCGTGATTACCCGGTAATCATCAGAATTCAGATAAATAACATGATAAATGCCCTGATTTGCAAGGTATCCCGCATAATCAAACTCACCCGGATTACCCGGAGGTTCAGGTCTTATCGGCTCTTTGTAAAAAACAATAATATCGCCATACTTAGGCCGAACAGCCAGTGAGTCCTTATTTATATAACATAGTAATTTCCCACTTGCAATGAATGAAGCAGAGGAATCCCTGATTTCATCAATCTCCAGAATTACTATTATTGAATTTTGCTTTTCAAGTGGTTGTTCTGTTATATGGGCTATATATATCGCTGACTCCTTATGGAATAATGAGAAATGGTTGTTTTGATTTTGGAGAAAAGTGGAATCAGTAATTATCCAGCCGACTAGAAATAGAGTCAGATTAACCACTAATCCATGGATCCACCGGGATCTATATGTTATCAGCCATCTGCTATAGACATTTGTAATCGTTAATAATCCTATTGCAATTACCAGAAATATTATAAGAAGCTCACCGGAGAGAATATGTGCGCCACCATGATAATAGCAGAGTAAAATGCCACAAATTAGGGGAATAAGTAATCGTACAAACGGATAACGTGACCATACGTTCATCACCAGGGGTTAAAGAACGTTGAAATACATTGATTTATTTGCAGTATTTGTCTATCTGCGACTGAGCAAGTCTATGTCCCAGCGAAACTGCTTTTCGCCAGTTGCCGCAAGCATCATCCATACGTTTTAGTTGCATTAACGCAAAACCACTATTATAGAGAGCATCAACATTTTTACCGTTCAATGAAAGTGCCATGCTATAATCAGACCAGGCTCCATCATAATTATTCTGCATCATACGACTATTTCCTCTGTTAACATAGGCTTCTTCATAATTCTGATTGATGCTGATAGCTTTTGACAGTGCCTCTTCTGCTTCAATAAATTTGCTTAATCCGGCCAGTGACGTACCTTTATTGTAGTAAGCAAGTGCTCCTCCCGGATCTACATTAATTGCATCATCGTAAGCTTTTATTGCCTCCTCATGCCTACCCAAATGTGCCAATGCAACGCCTTTATAGTTCAGGGCATCATGATACGTAGGTACGAATTTAACAGTAGAATCAAAGTCTTCTATGGCATCAGAATACCTTTTTTGGTCCATATACATTAAACCCCGGTAATAATAATAAGGGGCCTGAGATGATCTGATCTCAATGGCCTTCGAAAAGTCAGCATCTGCTCCATGATAATCTTTTAACTCCCACTTTGCTTTTCCCCTATAAAAATAGGCATCAGGATTAGGTTGGAAGGCCTCAATTGACTTTGTAAACATCTCAATTGCTCCTTTAAGATCACCTTTTGATGCAAGGGTAATACCCTGACTGCGTTCTTCAGCTCCCTTACCTTTAAATACTATTGGTTTAAACGTTATGTTCTTGCGATCTTTAACGCTACCCGGTGTTGCAGAGCCCTCATTTACTATTGGAATATGATCATAATTTGAGGAAGTATCTTTATTTAAATCAATTGCAGCTTGTTCACCACTTGTTGCCTTGATTGTATCATTGATATTAGTAGGACTCTCATTATTTGTCTGTGATTTACACGACAATAAGATGAAAATGAAAGTAACAAGTGGTATTAGATTTCTTTTCATGAGTTAATTTATATTGAGTAGACAAAATTACAAATCTATCAGAATTTAAGCACGTTTGGTAAGAAATTGAAAGATAGTAGATGCAGCCCGGTCTGACGCCCCTTTACCACCCAACACTTCACGCAACTCTTCATATCCAGTAAACATATCATCACGGTATTTATTATTGTTAAGCATATTATTTAACTCACCACGTAAAGTTTGCCGGTTTAATTCATTCTGAATAAGCTCTTTAACAATCAACCTATCCATAATCAGGTTTACGAGTGAGATATACTTGACTTTTATAAGTTTGCGTGCAATAGCAACTGATAACCAGCTTGCCTTGTAGCATACCACTTCAGGCACTCCAATTAGAGCAGCTTCCAAAGTAGCTGTCCCTGAAGTAACGAGTGCGGCTCTCGATTGCTTTAGCAAATCATAGGTTTGATTCATCACAATCCTGACTTGCGTACTTCCAATTAATCTGCTGTAAAACTTTTCACCAATTGAAGGAACTCCGGCTATAGTGAATTCAATTTCAGGAAAGTCCTTAATAACTGATAACATTACAGGCAGTACTTTTTTTATTTCTTGCCTCCTACTGCCGGGCAATAGAGCAACCACCGCCTTCTTATTGGGCATTGAAACAACAGCTTCACTTTTATCAGGTAGTGCATCCAATAAAGGATGACCGGTGAATTCAGCATCAATATTATAGTTTTTATAAAAGTCCTTTTCAAATGGCAGGATTACCAGCATTTTATCAACTACCCTCTTTATGGTATGTACTCTTGATTTTTTCCATGCCCATACTTGCGGTGAAATGTAATATATTGTTTTGATGCTTCTCTTATGCAGAAATTCAGCAATTTGAAGATTAAAACCAGGATAATCAATAAGTATAACAACATCAGGATTGTAAGCCAGAACGTCCTTTTTACAGAGACTCAAATTGGAAAGGATTGTTTTGATATTGACAACTACCTCAACAAATCCCATAAAAGCCAGTTCTCTTATATGCTTAACAAGCTCAACACCTCTGGCAGCCATTAAATCGCCTCCCCAACCTCTAAAGTCAGCATTATTGTCTATTTTCATTAAGGCGTTGACCAGGTTTGAGCCGTGCAAATCACCTGAAGCTTCACCTGCTATTATGTAGTACTTCATGTTTGTTATTGGGGAGTTCAGTATAATGAATAATTACCCGGTTCAGAATATTGGAAAACCTGTTAGCTTATCTGCAACCAGAAAGAAATACAGCAGAATAGCTATAAATACCACTATTAAAGCTCCACTACCGGATTTACCAAATTTTAGAACTTTAAGATAATACCTCATTAATATAACGGATGGTAGAATTGACAACAACAATAATGAAGTACCCGGCACACCTAAATTAAATGTGTTGTAGATGAATGGTATCAAGAGAAATAAAACCAACAGCGTCAGTAAGATCAATACCAGGCTTAATAACACTCCCACAAAAAAATTATCGTGTTTTAGCATATTTATTTATTTTATGTGATTCACAAACCAAAGTATTCTATAGCCATACTAATAATTGAAGGTTTGAGAATGAGGTATACTTAATTTACATCATATAATTTCAAGGTATTAAGCAACCTGATCAATTTGTATCAAAACCCCAATCTTTCAGTAAAGGTATTGATTTATGAGATGTGAGGTCAAAATGAACCGGGACTACTGACACATAATTATTCTGCAATGCCCATTCATCAGTATCCTCTCCGCTATCCAGACTAATAAATTTACCTGTAAGCCAGAAGTAATCACGATCCTGAGGATCTTTGCGATGTTCATAATTCTCATCCCAGTAAGCATGTGCTTGTCTAACAATTTTCATTCCCTTTATAGGAGATCCATTCAATGCCGGAATATTAACATTAAGGCAAGTATATGCAGGAAGTCCCTTATCAAGAATATTTCTACCAATTGATAAGATAAACTGCTCGCAGTGATTAAAATTGGCACTATGTGAATAATCAGTCAATGAAAATCCAACAGAAGGGATATTCTCAATAGCACCTTCCATTACAGCCGCCATAGTTCCTGAATATACAATATTAATTGCGGCATTCGATCCGTGATTTATGCCTGAAACAATCATATCAGGAGGGTAACCCAGTACTACTTTCTGACCTAATTTAACACAATCAGCCGGTGTACCATTGCATGAATACTCCATATAACCAGGCTCCTGCTTTATTTTCGTCAATCTTAATGGTGCAGTTATTGTTACCGCATGTCCAGTTGCCGACATAGGCTTATCAGGAGCAACAATCAACACATCACCCAGTTGACGTACAAATTTGATTAAGGCTCTTAACCCGGGGGCATTTATTCCATCATCATTCGTAACCAGAATTAACTTATTCTTTTTATCCATCACTTTACTATTATTTCATTTTGCATAACATCCGAGGGTACATTCTTTTGATCAATATTAGTCACTCCTGCAGTTACAATAAACTTCATGACTTCAGCAGGAGCAGCATTAATCGGCGTAACATTCTCCACAGGCACTATAAATAGATTACCTGAGAAATTATATGAATGTGGCAAATAAACAGCCACCTTGTTTTCAGGAATACCAAGCATTGAAAGATCTTTATGAGTAATAAACCCAAGCTTCTCAATATCTGACTGACGATTTACTTTAACAAGCACCGGCTCAGTGAAACGACGATCTTTACCTACAAAGGCTGATATAAAGTCTTTAATAGATGTATAGATAACCTTTACCAAAGGCGCCTGACTGATGATTTTATCAAAGAACTTAAGATACTTACCAAAGAACAAAGACGAACCGAGGAAACCTATAAATGTAATACCCAGTAATATAACAACTATTCCAAGTCCGGGAATTCTGAATCCTACTATATTCTTGATAATATCAGTTAGTATTCCGTCAACAAAACGAAAAGAAATAAATATTATGTATATAGTTAACGAAACAGGTGCCAGATATAGCATTCCTTGCAGAAACCATGATAATATCTTTTGCGAAGGGCGTTTACTTTCCATTTTTAGATTTCTTTGATCCTAATGTGATTCAATGAATTTTTTCAATTCTATATAAACCCTTTGTACGGGAAGCCCCATAACGTTAAAATATGATCCTTCAATTCTTTCCACTCCTACATAACCAATCCACTCTTGTACACCATAAGCGCCGGCTTTGTCAAATGGTTTATAGTGCTCAATATAGTAATCAATTTCATGCTCTTCCAGTTCCCTGAAATATACTTCTGTGTTAACATAGAAGGAATGAATATTCTTTGCCGTTCTGAAACAAATACCGGTACAGACCGTGTGATTCCTTCCCGAAAGCTTTGTCAATATCTCTTTTGCTTCAATTGAATCCGTGGGTTTCCCAATAACTTGACCATCCAGCCAAACAATGGTATCGGCGGTAATTAGTAGTGTATCTGATGATAATTCATCAAAATTGAATGCCATTGCCTTTTGCTCACTTACATACTGAGCAATCTCATGTGCTTTAAGCCCAGGAGGGTAAGACTCATCAGTAGGTTTAACCAACACCTCGAACTCCAATCCTGTTTCATGTAAAAGAAACTGCCTTCTCGGCGATTGAGAAGCAAGTATGATGCGGAAGCCTGAATTATTGAGATTGATCATTTTACCATTTTTCAAATGACTATGGCTATGGGTTGAAGTCCTAAGATACCGGCAACCATAATTATTTTCAATAAAACACTAATTGAATGGAAATCGCTTTTGCTTTTTGCTTTTACTATCCGAACAATCAGATATAATAGTGGCAAAAAAACTGCCAAACCAAAGTAAGCACCAGCAATGGTCATTCCTCTATTAAAGAATGAAATAATAATATACAACAAGATTAAAGAGGTGACTGCTGATGTATAAAGAGCGACTTTCCTGGAAACTGCAATTCCCATCTGAACAGCCAAAGTTCTAACACCAGTTAATTTATCCCCTTCAATATCCTCTGCATCCTTAATTACTTCCCTGATAAAGGTTATGAGAAAAGCAAACAGGGCATAAAAGCCAAAATATCGTGTAATCATTCCAAGATATGGAGCTGCTGTGATAAAATCATCAGGATGCTGACGAAGCATAAAGAATTCGAACAACCAGACCAATATTATCACTAATGCTGACACAACAGCAATAGTTATGTTTCCCCAGATTACAGTTCTCTTATACTTGACTGAATAGAGCCACAACAACATGATGATCATTGGGAATATGAGTCCCAAACGCCATGATCCTGCCCTATAGGCAATATAAAAGCCAAGAATCACAGCAATAACACTTAGAATCTGGTGAAGTATAATCCCTGTCCTTCTCTGCATAATACGACCAAGCACCATCGATTCAGGCCTGTTTATCCTATCAACCCTAATATCAAAATAATCGTTTATAATATATCCTGCAGCAGCTACCAATACCGTTGCAGAGACTAACAAATAGAGGTTTAAATTACACAAAGTAGCTTGAATACCAGCAGTGTCATATATTCGTAAAACAATAACATAATAAAGTGCCAGCTGAATGGCGATGATGATGAGGAGATTAGGCCACCTAATGAGTTTAAGGAAAGCCGGGATTTTCTTTATCACGTTTATCATATTTTGTTTAATATCTGTCATAGTCCCTGTCTACCAGTGATATGCATTCCCATTCATCCATTTGCCCTGAATCTTAAGCACTTGCTCTATAATATCTCTGACGCATCCTTTACCTCCTTCGAAGTGCGAAATATAGCGTGATATCGATTTAATCTCCTGTGCAGCATCAGCAGGGCAAACAGGTACTCCAACACTTTTCATCACTTCATAGTCAGGAATATCATCTCCCATATAAAGAACCTCTTTGGGATCAATTTGATGTTTTTCAATATACTCGTTGAAAGCTACCAGCTTATTTTCTATGCCGAGAAATACATCCGTCAGGTTAAGCGCGGCACATCTGTGCTTTACCGATTCAGAAAAGCCTCCTGACAATACCACTACCCTTAAACCCGACTTTACGGCCAGTTGCAATGCATAGCCATCCTTAACATGACCGGTCCGCAGTTGGTCACCTGCATTGGTGATCAATACCACACCATCAGTAAGCACACCATCATAGTCAAAGATCAATGTCTTTATATTTTTCAAATCTTCTTTATAATTTGACATCTCGAGTTAATAAATTATTGAATGATTCTTAGTTTTTATCTGTCTTCTTAGTCGACATAATTTGTATACTCTCGCTCATGAGTTGATATATTCTTCCAAAATATTCATTCTCATATTTGGACAGTAGTTCAATGTGTTTTTCAATTGTTTGCATATCGTTTCTGATAGCCGGGCCTGTCTGCACATCTTCCGGATTACACTCTTTCAGCCTATTGACAGTTTCACTCAACAATGGCCACAATATATTAAAATCAAGATTGCTTTGTTGAATGATTTTGTGGGCAATAGCAAATAAATGATTGCTGAAATTGCTGGAATAAACTGCAGCCAGATGCAACTTCAAACGTTGTTGAGAGTTAACTTCTCTAACATCATCACTTATTATTGCGGCTATATGCTTTAACAGAATATTAAGCCGGCCATCTTCTGCTTCAATACAAAAGGGAATATTATTAACAGAGGGCTTTGTTGACATAGTGAATGATTGCAGAGGATATAGTACACCATTGAGAATGAACGGAAAACTGAATTCACTAAGCAATACGGACCCGGCTGTTGACGCTACATTCAATAAAGGCTTATCATGACCGTTAGTTTCACCGGCTTCTCTCCTTTTTGCCAATGCAGTATTTAAGTCTTTACAGAATTCCGGTATAATTCTATCAGGCAAGGCTACAATCAAAAGATCTATTTTATCATCAATTAGATCTATATTGGCTATAGGTTCTGCATTTACTTTATCGGCAAGTATTTGGGCATTCTCCAATGTTCTGCTGAATATTTGCTTTATAGAACATCCCGCTTTAAAAAGCTCAACTGACAGAAAACTACCAACATTGCCGGAGCCGGCAAATGATATAGTGTGTTTATTTTGTGCTTCCATGTACTATAAACAAGGCACAAAAATAGTCATAATAAGTTTCTGATCCTCTAAAAGCAATTGTCTGTTCCGGGGTATTGGCATGGATTGCTTACACCTCAGTAGCTCTAACGGCTCTCTTGTATATTGCAAGTGTTATACCAATAAACATAATTATAGCGCCGGCCCAAAGTATTCCTATCCATGGGAAGAACATTATTTTCAGTACAATAAACTCTGCCTGTTTCTCCAATAACGACACGTTAATCGTTCTTGCCATCTCTGCAACCCTATCAAAACGAATTCTTACATCTGAACCAGGTAAAGATACAATACCACTTTCAGCCATATTTCCCTGAAGCTTATAGGTTAGTGGAATTGTTACAGGATTATTTAAAGAATCAGTGGTGGCTAACATTGCATTGATCTGAATATTTTCACCGGTAGCATCCAGTAATTCAATGGTTATGGAATCCAGTACAACTGTTTTCTCACCAGCAAACAAAGTGTCATTAACCGCCAGGTCTCTGGTTTCTGTTACCGAATAGCCATCAGCAGAACGCTTTGAACGATCTTCGGCAAAAGTCAGATACATGAACACATCACCAGTCAAGAGGTTTCTTGTGTCAGGATTGTGCACATTCCCCATTCTATCGTTGTATTTAACTGAAGGGAATACGGAGTATTTAACTTTAGTCTGTCCTTCAGCAGTCTTTTCAAGGAAATCGACCTGATAGAATATCTCATCTCTTTCCTCCCTGCTCCCACTGTAACTTAGCAATTGGTTACCAATTTCCTTAACCTGACCTTTAAATAGCATTACATTATTTCCTTGTGTACCACCTGGAGTATTACTTGTAAGAGTAACAGTATTGGCAAAAGTAACAAGCACTCCCAACAGGAAGATGCTGAAACCAAGGTGTGTCAATCCCGCACTTAAGTTTCTGTGCTTTGTGATATACTTGAAAAGATATGCCAGCGATGATATTATTGCAAAAACAATAAGGAACATAAACACAGCATGAGCGAATTGCATATCGTGGTCCGTGACAAAAGTTATAATTGCAATTATCAATGCGATTCCGGCAGGATATAATATTTGCTTCCAAAATCGCTTCATATCATTCTTATCATTCGACAGGTAATGTGCAAGCCCAATAAGCAGAGCAACAATCATGGCAAACGGCATTTGCCAGCTATTGTAAAATCCGACCACATTGGATGTAAGGGCAAGATTAGTGTTGAATATTTTACTAAATACAGGAATGGAAGTTGTACTGATGATCTGGAATGCAGATAGCAAAATAACAATCGCGCCATATAGCATCATAAATTCCCTGTTAAAAAGACTAGGCAGGTCATTTACAGGTAAATCTTTCCTTCTTTTGTACAGAAACCACACCGGTACTACTGTAAAGACAACCATAAAAGAAATAAGCTGAACTGACAATCCATCATCTCCAAAGGCATGTACAGAAGTTTCCCCAAGGATACCTGACCTTGTCAGATAACTGGCATATACTACCATTAAGAAGCCAAGAAATGAGAATATGTATGTACCCCAGTAATACTTGTCACGCTTGTATGACAATAGCATATAATGCAAGGCAGCCACAAGTACAAGCCAGGGAACCAATGATGCATTTTCAACCGGATCCCAAGCCCAAAAGCCTCCAAATGTCAGTGATTGATATGCCCAGGCACCTCCTAATATCAAACCAAGTCCAAGTAAACCAATTGACAGCAGAATCCATGGCAGTGAGAGTTTTATCCAATACCTCCTATCATTTTCAATTAAAGAAGCAAGAGCAAATGCAAAAGGGAAAAGGGCTGATGCATAGCCCATAAACAGCATTGGAGGATGGATAACCATCCATGGATTTTCCAATAATGGATTTAATCCATTACCGTCAATAATAAAGCTCAGGTATGAAGGATTCTTAAAAAAATCATCTCCTACATTTGCTTGCACTTCCCTTAATAATTCAAATGGGTTAGTGCCTAACTTTACTCCTAAGATATTAACACCCAAGAGCATCGACATCAGGAATATCACCGCCACACTAACTACAGCCATCACACCGCCTTCAAGCCTTTTTGCAGTATGTAAAGCTCCAATTCCAAATAAGGCAATTAGCATTGCCCAAAGTAAGAAACTCCCTTCCTGTCCTGCCCAAAAACTCGAGATAATATATTTACCGGGCATTAACCTTGACGAATGTTTGAAAATATATGAGTATTCAAAATTATGACCTAAAATCAAATAGAACAGTATCAATCCGGTAATTACAACTGAGAAAGTCTGGATATAGTAAAATATCCTACCGGTGCGTAAAGGTTTTAGCCTGTTTGATTCTATTGTAGAGGCAACCTTTACATAATAGAATAATGAGATAAATCCGGCAATTATCGACAAGTAAATAAAAAATCTTCCCAAATTGCCTGCCATCAGGTTTTCGCCAATGTAATTAATTTCTGCCATAAGTTATGTGATGTATTTTACTACTGATAGTGTATATCAAGAGGATTGAATTGCAAAAATAGGAAATATACCCTTTCAACTTACGTTGATATGCTGAAATCTAAATATATCTATAAATAAAAAGAGACAGCCAATTAGCTGTCTCTTTTTGTTTGTGCTTGTTTATATCTGACGCGAAGAAAATTGCCTTATATAAAGTGCTCCAATTTGAATACTTGTTATTTAGCGTATTTGAAATCTTTCCCAAGGTATCTTGCTGAAGTACCTAACATTTCTTCAATACGCAATAACTGGTTGTATTTTACAATTCTGTCAGTGCGGCTGGCAGATCCTGTTTTTATCATACCGGTATTAAGTGCAACCGCCAGGTCAGCAATAGTAGTATCTTCCGTTTCACCAGAGCGATGGCTCATAACGGCAGTGTATCCATTGCGATAGGCCATATTAACCGCATCAATGGTTTCAGTAAGAGTTCCTATTTGATTAACTTTTACCAGGATGGAATTAGCCACTCCTCTTTCGATTCCCATCTGTAAACGTTTTGAATTGGTAACAAACAAATCATCACCAACCAGTTGTATCTTACTTCCCATTTTTTCAGTCATAAGTTTCCAACCATCCCAATCGTCCTCAGCCATACCATCTTCTATAGAAATGATGGGGTATTTATCGGTCCAGTTTTTCCAATAATCAACCATTTGAGCAGAGGTAAGCTTATCGCCGGTAGATTTGTGAAGATGATAGACCTTTTCTTCCGGGAGATAATACTCAGATGAAGCAGGGTCAAGGGCAATATAAACATCCTGACCGGATTTATAACCTGCCTTCTCAATAGCTTGCAGAATTACAGTCACAGCTTCTTCATTGGATTTAAGGTTAGGAGCAAATCCACCTTCATCACCAACATTGGTTGAATAGCCACCTTTTTTAAGTACAGATTTCAGGTTATGAAATACTTCAGCTCCCATACGGAGGGCTTCTGAAAAGTTAGGAGCACCAACTGGCATAATCATGAATTCCTGGAAATCAATGGCATTATCGGCATGTGATCCACCATTGATGATATTCATCATTGGAATAGGAAGAGTATTTGCATTAACTCCACCTACATACCTATAAAGGAATTGGCCAGACTCTTGTGCAGCAGCATTGGCAACGGCTAATGACACACCAAGAATAGCATTGGCACCAAGATTCCCTTTATTGGGAGTCCCATCCAGTTCAATCATTCTGGCATCAATCTCATTCTGATCAGAAACTGAATAACCTTTTAATTCTTCAGCCAGTACTTTATTGACATTCTGAACAGCTTTCAAAACACCTTTACCAAGGTACACCTTGCTGTCACCATCTCTGAGTTCAACAGCTTCATGAACTCCTGTTGAAGCACCTGAAGGTACCGCAGCTCTACCAAGAGCACCATTTGTTGTATATACATCCACTTCAATAGTAGGATTGCCACGTGAATCAAGGATCTGACGGGCATAAATTGTTGCAATTGCACTCATCGCTAATATTTTTAAATTAATAATATAGTCTATAAATAAAAAAGAGGACAAAGCATTTCTACTTTATCCTCGGTATTTTTTAGAAATGCTTTGTCCTCTTTTTTATTTA
>CALCQV010000095.1 GCA_937894795.1 uncultured Bacteroidales bacterium | reverse complement strand
AACACTCAAAATACTAACATTAAAAAAGAGGCCGCCTCTTTTGAGACAGCCTCTTCTATTTATTAAAAACCACTAAAACGAATAAATTTAAAGCCTTAGTGCTGTTGGACAGCCAAATTATTAAAACATCTTTTCAGCCAGGTCAACAACTCGTGCGGAATATCCCCACTCATTATCATACCATGATAATACTTTTACAGTACGACCATTAACCATTGTGCTCAGAGCATCAAATATTGAAGATGCAGGATTATGGATAACATCAACAGAAACAATCTCATCTTCAGTATATTCCAATATTCCTTTCATTGGACCTTCAGCGGCTTCTTTCATTGCTGCATTAATCTGCTCTTTGGTTACTTCTGTCTTCAGGTTGACAACAAGATCAACTAATGAACCTGTTGGAGTCGGGACTCTGACGGCTAAACCATCTAATTTGCCTTTAAGCTCAGGTATAACAATTCCAACGGCTTTAGCTGCACCGGTGGTTGTAGGAATTTGAGAGACAGCAGCTGAACGGGCACGTCGTAAATCACTGTGTGGGGCATCCAGAATAGTCTGGTCATTGGTATATGAATGAATGGTAGTCATCAACCCATTTTCTATGCCAAATCTATCATTGAGTACTTTGGCAATAGGAGCAAGACAGTTAGTAGTACATGAAGCATTTGAAACACATTGATCAGTATCTTTTAGGTCATGATCATTAACACCCAAAACTATAGTTCTATCAATTGCATCTTTTGAAGGAACCGTAAGAATAACTTTCTTGGCACCATTTTTTAAATGGTCTCCATATCCACCCTTGGCACTTTCTTTAGAGCGGAAAACACCTGTAGATTCAACCACAACATCGGGAGTCTTAGCCCAAGGAATACTAAGTGGACTTCTTTCAGCAGTTACCGGATATTTTACACCATTTACTATAACTGAAGTTTCATCATAAGTCACCTTACCGTTAAATTTTCCTTGAGTTGAATCATACTTCAGAAGATAGGCAAGAGTTTTCGTATTTGTGAGATCGTTAATTCCCACTACTTCAATATTCTCACGCTCAAGTGCGAGCTTGAAAACATTACGGCCAATTCTACCAAAACCGTTGATAGCTAACTTAATCTTTGACATATTTTTGATCTTTAGATAATTGTTTATCGATTTCAGTTTGCAAAATTAATCACAAAACTAAGCACATTAACAAATGGCTCTTTTTTTTGTTGTATATCATCTCTTCAGTAAGCACTAAAAACCTCTTGAATAGACTTGATTCTCAATAGTTATAGAATAAGCCAATATGTGTTTCAGTGTGCATTAACATCTTTCATTGATCACCATAATAAATTGAATTTTCATGAAGTCAAACTATATATCTTCATCAACTATTGGCTTAAAATTTTTATCACTTTTTTTTTCTACTTTTGCAGCGATGAAAAATACCCGCAACTTTTGTATTATAGCCCATATTGACCACGGGAAGAGCACCTTGGCAGACCGTTTACTTGAATACACAGGTACTCTTTCAGAACGTCAGCAACAAGATCAGGTTCTTGACGACATGGATTTGGAACGTGAACGTGGTATAACAATAAAGAGCCATGCCATCCAGATGGAGTATAATTATGAGGGAACCGCGTATAAGTTAAATCTTATTGACACTCCCGGTCACGTAGATTTTTCATACGAAGTATCACGTTCCATTGCAGCTTGTGAAGGCGCTTTGCTCATTATTGACGCAACACAGGGTATTCAGGCACAAACGATCTCAAATTTATATCTGGCGCTTGAGCATGATCTGGAAATCATTCCTGTTATGAACAAGATGGATATGGACAATGCCATGCCGGAAGAGGTTGAAGAACAGATTATTGATTTGATCGGTTGCAAGCCGGAAGAGATTATTCGTGCCAGTGGCAAAACAGGATTGGGTATTAATGAAATCCTCGAAGCAATCATCAAAAAAATTCCCGCTCCTAAAGGCGATCCGGAAGCTCCATTACAAGCTCTTATTTTTGATTCCGTATTTAATAGCTTCAGGGGCATTATAGCATATTTCAGAATAATGAATGGCCAGATCAGAAAAGGTGATCTTGTCAAGTTCTTCAATACCGGTAAAGAATACAATGCAGATGAGATTGGCGTACTAAAGCTGGTTCAGCAACCAAGAGAAATTTTAAGTGCTGGTGATGTGGGTTATATTATTTCAGGTATAAAAACTTCACGTGAAGTTAAAGTCGGTGATACCATAACACATGTAAAACGCCCTTGTGAGAAAGCTATTGAAGGTTTTACAAATGTCAAACCTATGGTTTATGCAGGGGTTTATCCAATTGATGCTGATGATTATGAAGAGCTCCGTTCTTCTATGGAAAAATTGCAGTTAAATGATGCTTCTTTGGTTTTTGAACCTGAATCATCCGCTGCACTGGGCTTTGGCTTCAGGTGTGGATTCCTTGGCCTTCTTCACATGGAGATTATTCAGGAGAGACTCGATCGTGAATTCAATATGGATGTTATCTCTACCGTCCCGAACGTATCTTACAGAGCCTTTACAACTAAGGGTGAAATGCTTGAAGTGCATAATCCATCTGGTCTGCCGGCACCAAATTATCTGGAATTCATTGAAGAACCATATATAACAGCTCAAATTATCTCAAAATCAGACTTTGTTGGAGCTGTGATGAAACTTTGTATTGAAAAAAGAGGAACATTACTAAACCAGGTATATCTTACTAGTAACAGGGTAGAATTGACAGTTGAACTCCCACTGGGTGAGATAGTATTTGATTTTTATGATAAATTGAAGAGCATCTCAAAAGGCTACGCATCTTTTGATTATCATATTACCGGATATAAACAGGCTAAGTTGGTTAGGCTGGATATTCTACTAAATGGCGAGCCTGTTGATGCGCTTTCAACACTCATTCATTCGGACAATGCCTATAGGTTTGGTGCTAAGATGTGCGCCAAACTTAAAGAACTAATTCCAAGACAACAATTTGACATTGCTATTCAGGCTGCAATTGGCGCCAAGGTTATTGCCCGTGAAACCGTGAAAGCTGTGCGTAAGGATGTTACTGCAAAATGTTATGGCGGCGATATAACCCGTAAAAGGAAACTGTTGGAGAAACAGAAAAAAGGGAAAAAGCGTATGCGACAAGTAGGTAATGTTGAAGTCCCACAGTCTGCCTTCCTGGCAGTATTGAAGCTTGATTAATTATCAGTAAATTGGAATTGTACCGTTTGATATGCAGCCATCAGTGATGCAGCAACAGAGATTAAATGTCTATCAATTGGTGTTTTAATCCATAGATAATTACTTCAATAATATTCTTAGCTCCTATTTTTGTCATTAAATTCGCCCTGTGCTTCTCAACAGTTCGGCTACTAATATAGAGTTTATCAGCTATCTCTTTGGTAGATAACCCATTGCATACTTGAATGAGTATTTCAAGTTCTCTGTCTGAAAAGCCAATTTCCTCGACTTTCTTTTCTTCATTATCTTCACCCTTATAGAAAAGTGCCCGTAATTTATTTATCAGCTCTTCTGATACATAATTTCCTTTCCCTCCTATCAAATCAACAGCCTTTTCAAACTCTCTGAATTCATCAAGGCTGAGCCCTCCAATTGTCTGATCGTCCACCTTTGTTACCTGTGTAGGTGAAATTATCCCCAAAAGACTGGTTCGCCCTTTAACTTTCAAACCTTCTATACCATATAACTCAACATTGACGAAGCTGCCCGATTTGTGTTTGGCACGAAAACTAATATGGATCTCTTTGGTAAAACCCTGCATACACCGGCTTATCTTCTCTAAGGCTGATTGCTGCTGATCTTCAGAAATAAGATTCTGAAATCCCATTGATGATAACTCTTCACGACTATAGCCCAGAATATTGGATAAGCTTGGATTGGTTTCTATGAACTTGTCACCCTGATATATATATATATCCCATAGGGTGAAATCATCGATAGAGCAATGAATTTTTCCTCATTCGCCTTTCTGTATGCATCGGCTTTATTTAACCGGGTTGCTATAGAGGTAAGAAGCTCGTCGTATTCAAATGGTTTGACAATATAATCATCTGCACCAAGCTGCATACCAAATCTAATATCCTTCAGCTCTGATTTAGCTGTCAGGAATACAAATGGAATCATGGCTGTTGCAGAGCTTTCCTTCAAAACATTGAATACATCATAGCCATTGATCTCCTTCATTGAAATATCGCATAATATTAGATCAGGAAGTATTTCAAATGCTTTTTGTATTCCCACTGCACCGTCTGGTGCATGAGTAACATCATATCCTTTTACTCTTAACAGGTTAATGATAGTGAGAGCCAAAGCTTTATCATCCTCTATAAGGAGAATCTTTATCGAAATATCATTTGCCCCACTCATTGCTATTTTAATTTATTAATTAATAATTTATAGGCAGATCTATGACAAATTTGGTTCCTTTTCCCAATTCACTATTAATAAACACCTTTCCCCGTTGCAGTTGAAGGCACTCTTTAACAATGGCCAATCCAAGACCAACAATTTCAGAATGAAAGTCATCGGTACTGTTAAAGAACTCATTGAGAGAGTCTAACTGCTCAACTGTCAATCCTATGCCATTGTCTTCCACCGTAAACCGAATACAATCAGTTGAAATTAATTGTGATTTAAAAAAAACTTTATGATTTTTCTTTGAATAGCTTAATGCATTAAATATTAAATGAGTAAAGAGACTCGTAAAAAGATACTCGTCTATTTCAATCTCTAAAATCGAGTCATCATGATCATACTGAAGCCTATCTGGAACTACTTCGGCTTCATTGAGGCCTTTAACAAGATTTTCACAAATTAGTTTCAGGTTGACAACACTCGGTTTATATTCCAATCTGCCCTTGTTGATCGAATCAACAACAGTGACCTTGTCCAACACCCTGAGTAATGATTTGACAGCCATGCGACTTAGTGAGAAGGCATCTTCAATAGTAGCCTGATCCAACTGAAATTCATGGTATTCCAATAACTGTAAATTAGCATAGATTATCGACAGAGGTGTTCTGAAATCATGTGAAACGGAGGAAATACATCTGGAGTTGATTTTATTCAAATTTCTTTCTTTGGATAATTGCCTGTTACAATCCTCCAAAAGTGAATTGAACTGATCCAGAAATCTAACAAGAATATGATGTTGGTCAGATGAATTAACTGTTACGTTAAATTTAGTGACCAAAAACCGACAAGTTGAATCATCAAACTCAGTATCCTTTATATATTCTTCAAAGCCAGTAGTTTCAATATCATATTTTTCATCAATCAGATCCTTGATTACCAACCGAAAATGCTCCGGTACCGGACGCTTAAATCCCGAATAAGGTAATTGTGAGTTGGAATTGCAATAATTAAATGACAAACATTTACCTTTATTATCTTTAACGATGAGATAGTAATCAAGTATTCCTTTCCTGTTGGTGGAATTTGTTGAATCTTCGATTATTGGGACTTCCTTTTGAATATGGCTGGTAGTCATAGAACTATATAAGACTGGTTGTTAGGTACTACAAACAAAGATAAGAAATATAATGGTTTGCTTGAAAGGAAGATGATAATTGATAAAAAAAACAAAATTTCACCTTCTGACTGTAACTTTTTATACCATAAAATTGTCTTAGTAATATCTTAAGAAACAGTATGGATTCGGCTGAATACAACAAATGTGTAAATAACTATGCTGATAGCATTTTCCGCTTTATATTGAAGAATATAGGCGATAGGGAGAAAGCTCGGGATATTGTACAGGAGTCCTTTACAAGAATGTGGGAAAAAGCGACAGAGGTTGCTTACGACAAAGCAAAATCATATTTATTCTCAACGGCTTACCATACAATGATTGATATGATACGCAAGGACAAAAGAGTTACATCTGTAGAAGACAAGCATATGGATCACCAGGTAACTTTCAACTCATATAGCGACCTACAGGATATATTAAACCGGGCACTGGATACGTTACCTGAAATTCAGAAAGTTGTGATTACTCTTCGTGATTATGAAGGGTATTCGTACGAAGAAATTGGCAATATAACTAACCTTACGGAATCACAAGTCAAAGTATACATTTACCGCGGACGGGTTGCACTTAAAACTTATTTAGGCAGTATTGAAAGGGTTATTTAAATACCCGGAGGAAATAAAATGGAAATAAATCTGGATAATTATGAAGTATTCATTATCGATTACCTCGATAATAAACTGGGGCCTCTTGAGACGGCTCAGTTGCTTCTTTTCCTTGAAAATCATCCCGGTCTCAAGGACGAATTCGAAGATCTTAAGGCAATCAGTGTTACCTCCCCTTCAGATGAGAAATTCGGCTTCAATGAGTCTTTAAAACAACCTGCTGATACTGATGCAGTTAATCTGTCTATCCATAACTATTCCCACTATTTTATTGCTGCCATTGAAGGTGATCTGTCTCAAACAGGTTATAACCTGGTTAATCAATTTCTGGAAAAACATCCCGAGCTAATTTCTGAATACAATCTTTTTAAATCTTGTAAGATTAAACCTGATTATAAAACTCATTTTCCTGATGTTCAAAAACTCAAAGTAAACAGTAAACCTCTATTTATAAGGTATTACTGGGCGGCAGCTATTGCAGCCAGCTTTCTTTTGCTTATAACGGTATTTGTGCGGCTTACCCCTGAAACAAAAGATGACCTTAATAAATCACTGCTAAACTCGATTGAGCAGCAGGCAATGGAAGATGGCACAAGTAAAATTGTAAAAAAGGATAAAGAGAAAGAACAGAAAGTTGATGTTCCCGAAAAAAGCAAAGAGGAATCTCAAGTCCAAAAAAAATCTCCTTCACCTGAAAAGGAAATTGAAAAGAAATCCACTGTTATTGAACAGAAGGCAAGAATTGCTCCTATCAGAAAAATCGAAAAGAAAAGTATGATAATCAATACCACCCCTCTGATATCCGATAACAGAACCATGAACTTCTACTCCAATCTTTTTGAAGACATTCAGCTATCGCAAGAACTGTCTATGACCGAGAGGGAAGAGAATGAGGAGATATTGGCTGAAAAAACGTCACAAAACAATATAAGGAGTATTAAAGCCGGCAGGATTATCAATTCGGTCATAAGTTCAGGCGAGCAGCTTGCTGAACAATTACCTCAATCTGTTAATGGCTGGCTATTTGCTGATCTTGGAGTAAAAGGATTTAATTTATTGACCAATAATAATTATGCCATCAATAGAAGTTATAGTGAAAAGGGCAGAATTGAACAGCTTAAAATTAAAAACGCTGAAAAAAACCTGTAAAAAATAAATTAGTCCCTGTAACAAAATAAAACTATTCTCCGTCATATCAAAGTAACTTAAACACACTAATCTTATGAAACCACTACTTAAAAACCGGATCTTTTCGCTGATAATGATTGCAATCGCAGTATCAATGCTGCCTTTCTTAACATACAGCCAAACTGAGGGAAGTGGCAATATCCAGAAACAAGATCGCCCACTACCTGCATTCTCTAAAATAGAAGTTGGCAGTGCATTTACTGTTATTCTTAGCAAAGGCGAGCCTTCTGTTATTGTTGAAACTGATGATAACCTCGGGCAAAATATTGAAACCCTGGTCAATGATGGAGTATTACAAATTAATTCAAGTGGAATCAAGAATCCAACTTCACTCAAAGTTTATGTAACAGCCCCCAATATTACTGACATTGAGTTATCAGGTGCTGCACGACTGGAATCAAGAGGCATTCTAGAATTTCCGGTTCTGCACCTTGATGCTACAGGAGCTTCACGTGCCAATATAGAAGTTAGTTCACAGGAGTTGATTACTGAAGTAACCGGTGCTTCAAGAGTTACACTCAAAGGTATGGCAACAAATCATATTACAGAAGTTACCGGTGCATCATCCGTCAATGCGCTAATGCTCAAAACCATTACTACAACAGCTGAAGTTACAGGCGCAGGTAGAGTGTCAGTCTTTGCAAAAAATCAACTCAATGCTAATACCAGAGATGCCGGTTCAATTTCCTATTTCGATAATCCTGATATCAAGAAGATAAAACAGTCAGGCAGTTCTGTTATAACATTGAATAATCCTGATGATGTAATGCCAACACAATCGGAAGAGGTAGTGGGTGATATTGAAATCAAAGTTTTCGAAAATGACGACTCTACTTTCATTAAGATTGGTGATATTGATGTCCATGTTAATGATATGGATGATATGACTAAAATTGGTATCGGACGTCACGATCTGGAAATAGATGATGAGGGTAATGTAAAACTTAAAAGACACAAGAAAGAAAAATTCGATGGTCACTGGGGTGGGGTTGATTTCGGAATAAATGGTCTGCTTGATAAGGAAAACTCACTAAATGCACCGCTGGGTTATGAATTCATGGATCTCAAGATGGAGAAATCAATAAATTTTGCCCTAAACATCTTTGAACAGAACTTCAATCTTATCAGTGAGAACTTTGGATTGACTACCGGATTAGGACTTGAATGGAATAATTATCGTTTTCGTAATAATGCAGTCATAACTAACCTCGATGATACACTGACTGGCTTCATTGATGAAAGTGGTGATCTTAGATACATTAAGAGTAAACTCGTAACTACTTATTTGACTTTACCAATAATGTTTGAAGTTCAAACGAACAGCTATTCTAAGGCAAACAGCTTTCACCTTGGTGTTGGAGTGTTATCAGGCCTCAGGATTGGTACACACAGCAAGCTGGTTTATGAAAACGGAGAAAAGAAAACTGATAAAAACAGGGGATCTTCTGCTATGAGCCCATTCAAACTGGATTTGATGGCAAGAATTGGCTGGGGCAAAATAAACCTGTACGGCAAGTACTCCCTGGTACAACTTTTCAAAGAAAGCAGGGGTCCTGAATTGTATCCATTCTCAGTGGGAATTACCCTGGTAAATTGGTAATTAATCAAGCTCCCTTTGTTTGAACAACATTCTGGCATTATTCTTAAATATTACCAAGTAAAGAAAATTATAAAATGCTGCTCATCAGTTGATGAGCAGCATTTTTCATTGTAAAAAATTATACTAATTTTACAAACTCAAAAATCAAAGTACACGAATCTAATAATTGTAGAAGTATGTCAGGACACAATAAATGGTCAACTATTAAGAGAAAAAAAGGAGCAACTGATGCCAAACGCTCCAAAATATTCTCCAGAATCATTAAGGAAATTACTGTAGCTGTTAAGGAAGGTGGTCCCGATCCTGATGGAAATCCCCGGTTAAGGCTTGCAATTGCCAATGCCAAAGGCGCCAGTATGCCAAAGGACAATATTACCAGAGCTATTAATAAAGGATCAGATAAAGATTCCGCCAATTATCAGGAAACTTCGTATGAAGGGTATGCTCCTAACGGTATTGCCATTTTTATAGATTGTACAACTGATAACTTGCAACGTACCATTTCAAATGTCAGATCTTACTTCAATAAATTTGGCGGAAGTCTTGGCACCAATGGATCTCTGGCTTTTCTATTTGACCGCAAGGGCGTCTTCACCATTCCTAAAGGGAACATCAATATGGATGAACTTGAAATGGAATTGATTGATGCCGGTGCTGAAGACATTCAACTTGAGGACGATATGATTACTGTTACTACAGCAATGGAAGATTTCGGCCCAATGTTGAAGAAACTGGAAGAAATGAAAATAGAAACGGAGAATGCTGAACTACAGCGTATACCTAAAAACACGGTTAAAGTTGATCAGGAAACAGCCAGAAAAGTAATGAAGCTCATTGATCATTTTGAAGATGATGATGATGTTACAAATGTTTACCATAATATGGAGTTAACTGACGAGATGATGGAAGAAATGGAATAATGATATCTATTTATCATAAAAAAAGGCCGCAAATTGCGGCCTTTTTTATCCTTCTATTATCATTAACTCGTCATCTGTGACTTTCTGCTTTCAACAATTTCATAGGTATCCTGGGCAATTACCAACTCTTCATTCGTTGGTATAACCATCACTTTTACCTTTGAATCATCAGTTGACAATATCGCTTCTTTGCCACGTAAACCCTTATTCTTAGCCTCATCAAATTTAATACCCATGTATTCCATATTTGAAGTGGTGAATGATCGTGTTGCAGGGTCATTCTCTCCTACTCCACCGGTAAAAACAATAACATCAACACCACCCATGGCTGCTGCATATGCTCCAATGTATTTACGAATACGATAGTAATACATCTCTAGTGTAACCTTGGCTCTTTTATTGCCTTCTTCAGCAGCTTTCTCAACATCGCGCATGTCACTGGAAATACCTGAAACGCCTAACATTCCTGAATGTTTATTGACGAGTGTATTGGCAACTGAGAGATCAAGCTCTTCCTTATTTATAATTTGTAAGAAAGCTCCAATATCAAGATCCCCTGTCCTGGTTCCCATGATTAATCCTTCAATTGGTGTCATACCCATTGAAGTATCAAGTGATTGTCCATTCTTGATTGCTGCTATTGATGCACCATTTCCAAGATGACAGGTAATGATTTTAAGACTACTATAATCCACTCCTAAGATCTCAGCAGCTCTTTTTGAAACATACCTATGACTTGATCCATGGAAACCATAACGGCGTATTTTGTACTTCTCATAAAGGGAGTAGGGTATGCCATAGAGATAAATATAATCAGGCATAGTTTGATGAAAAGCAGTATCAAACACACCAACCTGAGGGACGCTAGGCAATAGATTCGTAATTGAATATATGCCCTTGAGGTTTGGTGGATTATGCAATGGTGCCAAATCAATACATTCCTCTAATGCAGCAATTACCTCTTTTGTAATATATACGCTACCATTGAACTTTTCACCTGCATGTACAACCCTATGTCCTACGGCATCAATTTCGTTCAGGCTTTTTATACTCCCATATTTCTCGCTAATCAAAACACCAAGCAGATATTCAATACCTTGCTGATGATCCAATATTTCACCTTCCAGTTTCACTTCTACTCCATCTTGGCGGCTGTGTTTTATCAAAGAGCCTTTCAGCCCTATTTTGTCAACTAATCCCTTAGCCAGTACAGCTTGTGAGGGCAATTCAAATAGCTGATATTTAATGGATGAACTTCCACAGTTCAATACTATAATTTTCATCTTGTTTCTGTTTTTTTGAAGTAATGAGCAAAATATTAAACCCTGCCAAGGTTATTGATATGACCATGTTTTACCAAACGCTTATCACCTTGGTACAAATAGAATCCCTCACCCACGCGACGTCCGTATAAATTGGCACGTACCATTCTTTTTAGCACAGGTGATGGCTTGTATTTCTGCTCACCAAACTCAATATATAAGTTTTCCATCCATTTCAACAGTTTATCAAGCCCAATCTTGTCAGCCATTTCAAAAGGCCCTAATTGTAAACCTGACGTTTCTTTCATAGTCTCATCAATATCAGCAACAGTTGCAACACCCTCCATCAGTATCTCACATGCTTCGTTTATCAGAGGAACCAGCATTCTGGTACTGATGTTTCCAGATGATTCATTAACATTGATCATCTTCTTGCCAATCAATAAAGCCAGTTTACTTACCGTTGCATAGGTTTCATCGGATGTATAAACTGAACGCACGGTTTCTACAATCTTAACTTTACTTACCGGTGAGAAGAAATGAAGTCCCATAGCTCTTTCCGGATGTACAAGTACTGAGGCTATTTCAGAAATCATTAATGTTGCGGTATTTGAGGCGATAACCGCTGTTGGCGATATAACAGCTTCCAACTTCCTGAATATCTGTTGGCGCAATTCAAGGCTCGTACCTTTTTTCTTTGAATTGACAGTCTCAAACACTATATCACAGTCAGCAACAGTTTGATAATCTGTTGAACCACTAATACGTGACATGATAAGTTTTTTCTCACTGCCGGTTAATCCCCATCTGCTGATGCGGTCATCAAGCATTGCCTCAATACGAAGCATCACATCGGCCACTCTTTCCTCACTGATGTCAATGAACGCCACTTCAATACCCGACTGGCTAATAAGCACTGATAACTCCTGGCCCATAGTACCACACCCCACTATACCAACTTTCTGTATAGTTCCTTTTGACTGCATGGATTTGCCTAGGCTAAAATCCTCTAATCTATCTGACATTGGTTTTGTATTATTACATTTTTGTTAAAGTTCAATTTATTAAGCTGACTGATTTGCAGTAATTGCAACCAGGTTAACAATATCACTGACTGAACATCCGCGTGACAGGTCATTTATTGGAGCAGCCATACCTTGCAAAACCGGGCCAATTGCCTCAGCACCGGCAAGACGCTGCACAAGTTTATAGGCAATATTACCTGTTTCAAGGCTTGGGAATACCAATACATTTGCTTTACCTGCTATATTGCTGCCCGGTGCTTTGCTGGAACCAACTGCAGGAACAATAGCCGCATCAGCCTGCAATTCACCGTCTATATTTATCCAAGGTGCTTTCTCACGGGCAATACGTGTAGCCTCTACTACTTTATCAACCAATGCATGCTTTGCGCTTCCTTTTGTTGAGAAGCTTAACATAGCAACCCTTGGTTCAATTTTAGCTATATTCCTTGCTGTATGTGCAGTTGAAATAGCTATCTCTGCCAACTCTTCAGCTGTTGGATCAGGATGTACAGCACAGTCTGCAAAAACCAGGATATTATCTGCTATGTATGGATTGTCTTGCAGTAACATAATAAATGCGCCAGAAACAACACTTATACCAGGCAATGTCTTTACAATCTGAAATGCAGGTCGTAGCACATTTCCTGTTGAATTCATTGCACCTGCTACCTCACCATCCGCTTCACCGGCTTTAATCAACAGTGTTGCCAGATATAGCGGATCTTGCACCAACTTTAATGCTTCTTCATAAGTCAAACCCTTTGACTTCCTGAGTTCAAACAACATCTTTGCATACTTCTCCTGATTTGGATTGTTTTCAGGTTCAATTATCGTTGCTTCTCCAATGTTTGGCAAGCCAAATTCCGCACTCTTTCGTAAAATCTCTTCCTTATTCCCCAATAGGATAAGTCGTGCAAGTTTCTCATCGAGAATAATTGATGCAGCCCTCAATGTCCGCTCCTCTGTTCCTTCAGGCAGCACAATGCACTTATTCAACTTTTGTGCATTTTCCCTGATAGTATTCATTAAACTCATTTCGTAGTGATATTTATTAGATAGGTTATTTGTCGGCAGCAAATTTATAACTAATTAAGGGGTGTTCCTATAATTATTTCATCCTTTAACCAACTAAATTTCCGCTAATTCCAGCATCATAATTCCGAGACCAAGCAATTTCGGATTTCTCTTGGAATACTGATTCTCAGGTCTTGAACCTGTCAGGAAATGTCTTAACTTATACCTGCAATTTGAAATCCCCAATTCGGCTAACAATGCCATTGACTTATAATAAATAACTACTTTTGTCGTTCGTTGATTACTCCAATTATATTATGCTCCGCAATTTAATTTTGTCGTTACTACTCGTATCAATTTCCATTGGCTCTTATTCTCAGGGTACAAAAAAAATTCGTCTTATTCAGGCTGATGAGGCAGTTTACGACAAAACATTAGGTGAGAATGTACAACGCATTCTTGGTAATGCTGTTTTTGAGCATGAAGGGGCTTTTATGTATTGTGATTCTGCTCATTTGAATAATGCTACCAATAGCATGAAGGCTTACAGTAAAGTGCATATCAAGTCAAGTGATACACTCCACCTTTATGGCGATTCTATATATTACAGCGGTGAAACCAAAATTGCTGAAGTGTTCAACAATGTAAAGTTAATTGACAATAAAACCGTCTTAACCACTGATAAGCTTATCTTCGACCGGAATACCGGCATTGCATCTTACCTTACCGGGGGACATATTGTGAATGAGGGAAATACTCTTGACAGTAAAAGAGGATACTACCACACCAATTCAAAAGACTTCTTCTTTAAACTTGATGTTGTTCTTGTGAACCCTGATTATACTATGCGTTGTGACACGCTTGAGTATAACACACAAACTAAAATATCAAGATTTAAAGGTCCTACTACAATCAAAGGGGAAGAAACTGATATATATGCTGAAAACGGATGGTATAATACAGATACTGATATTTCTGAATTCAATGAAAATGCTCGTGTGCGAAACGGCGATCAGATTCTAACCGGCGATAGCCTCTATTATGAACGATCAAACGGTTATGGTCAGGCATTTAAGAATATTCAGGTTATTGACACTGTTCAGGATGTTATCATTTATGGAAATTATGCCGTATACGACAAGTCACTTGGCTACACTTTGATTACCCAGCGTGCTGAAGCTCACTTGATTGACGATAATGATACAATATTTATGCATGCTGACACTATGAGGGCAACTTTTGATTCAGCTCAAAATACAAAAGAACTTTTTGCTTATTATCACATGAAATTCTTCAAATCGAATCTTCAGGGAATGGCTGATTCTCTCATCTATTCGTTTGCTGATTCTACTTTACGATTACATATCCAACCGGTTTTGTGGACAGAAGGAAATCAGATGACTGCCGATTCTATTTACGTCACCACCGGTAAAGAGGAAATTAAAAATTTATACCTCTATAATTCAGCTTTTCTTGTTTCAAAAGACACTACGGGCTTTAATCAGATTAAAGGAAGAAAAATGACCGGGTCGTTCGTTGACAATGAACTCGTTAAAATTGGTGTTGCCGGAAACGCCGAAACCATTTACTGGGTGCGTGAAGACGATGGAACGCTTACCGGAATCAATAAAGCGTTTTCCAGTAATATGATGATTCGTATCCGTGATAAAAAGATCAGGAAGATTACCTATCTTGATAAACCTAATGCCGTGTTGTATCCTGAAAAGGAACTATCGGCTGATGACCTGCTGTTAAAAGATTTCCATTGGTGGGAAACCCAAAGACCGGTAAATAGATTTGATATTTTCAGGTGGGAATAGCCTTTAATGCAAATACCTCTATTTATCAAATACTACTTTGACATTTTCTGAGTTAAGCCTTTTCCTGAGCCATTCCTTTACTTGATCCTTATCGCTAACCGTCAGGTCTTTTTCACCCGTAGTAATATAAATTATGGATATTTTGGGGGCATTACCTTTAATACTGCTATTTAAATAACCTTCAGAATATGATGACGATGTAATTACCGGATATAGTGCACTCAATTCATTATACAACTGTTTTCCAAGTGTATAATAATTTTTGATACTATCATTCTGATTTTTCAGTTTCGAACTTAGCCTGTTAATCTCGGCATTGTAATTCTCTAATACATTGTTTTCCATTCCATTTACTGAAAAACCCTGCTGTATTCTTAGGGATGAACTGTCAATTGAAAATTGTCGGGCGGTATTGGTGATTAGCAATTTCTGATCATCTGTAAGCTCATTGCCACCATAAATAAGAGTCAACAACTCTTTATCAGTATTCACCTCATGACGAAGCAGATAACTTCCCTCCAGCACACCTATTGTGCGGGTAAACTTGGCAGCATTTTCTGAAAAACGCTCTTTCTGAACCAGATTATATCCAAAATAAATACTTGGTATTATTGTTATAAGTATGATGGTGGTAATCCAGTTGTTTACGTATTTTTTATGTTTCTCCTCAACCACAGTTCTTATAGGGAATTTCAGCACCTGTGACATCACAATTGCTGATATCCCAATAAATACAGTATTTATTGTAAACAGGTAAAAAGCGCCAAAGAAATAATTAAATTGAACTGTTGCCAGTCCATATCCTGCTGTACACAAAGGAGGCATCAGGGCAGTAGCAATGGCGACCCCAGGTATTACATTGCCCTTCTGCTTGCTGCTGATTGCCAGAATGCCTGCCAATCCACCAAAAAGAGCAATTATAACGTCGTAGATTGTTGGACTTGTTCGGGCAAGCAGTTCAGAATGTGCAGTACTTACAGGACTAATGAGAAAATATACGGATGATGCTGTCAAACCGGCAATTACAGCAAACGAAAAGTTTTTCAACGCTTTCCTGAATAATCCAAAATTGTAGGTCGCTATACTATAACCTAATCCGTTTATAGGCCCCATCAATGGTGAAATCAACATAGCACCTATTATCACTGCTGTTGAGTTCATATTTAATCCAACAGATGCAACAACAATTGCGAAGACTAAAATCCAAAGATTTGTCCCTTTAAATACAATATCTTTTTCAATGGTTTGATGGATTTTTTCGTAATCCTCTATCTCGCTATCAATTTCTAAATATTCTAACCACTTTTTCATCAGCCAAATTATTACAACGTATCAGATGAAACCGGGAAGCTTGATTTGGGGGTTTTTCCAAAAATAGAGAAATGAACGTAACGCTTAGGATTTAAACGTATATCCTGTAATAATAAATCAAGCTGTTTTGATGATGCTTCAAGCTCATTATACAATTTATCATCATTTAGCAATAGCCCTATATTACCCTCTCCCCTTGATATTTTATCAGAGGTGGCTGTTAAATTATTTATCGATCTCTCAAGATTGGACAGTGTTGTTGACAGTTTGAACTTTGCAATAGTATCTGTTATGGTTGCGGCATTTGAAATTATTCGGGTCAACTCATCATTGTTTTGCTTCAAATTAGACGTAATTGACTCAACATTTGCAAAAATTCCTGCCAATCTATTGCTTTCTGCTTTCATCAGTGTATCGGCCGAATAAGCTATATTCTCAATATTGGCCAGAGTATTCTTGAGACTTTCAATACTTGTCATCAAATTAGCTCGTGTTTTCACATCCAATACTAATCCAACAGCGGTAATGACGGTATCTATACTGCTCATCATACTACCTGCTTTCTTAAGAATGGGTTGCACCATCTGATTAACCTCTTCCTGAAGGCTCATGGCGATGTCAGATCTGATAGTATCACGCGATGATAAATATGTTTTAGAATCACCCAGATCAATTTCAATGACCTTTGATCCCAACAGATCTGAACTTAATAATCGGGCAAATGAATTATCCGGTATTTCCAGATCGTTCGAAATTATCAGCTCTACTATTACTTCTGAATTATTACTCTTACTGAAAAAGATATCATCAACCTGACCAATGGTTAATCCACTGCTGGTAACGGAATTGCCTTTCATCAACCCCGACACATTCTGATATTTGACATAAAAAGTACGATGTTTTGTCAGAAGATCTGTTCCTTTTAAATAATTAAAGCCTAAAATAAAAGCAACGATAGTTATAATCGTAGTAATTCCAATTTTTAGTTCTCGAGAAAGTTTGAAAGTTTTCATTATATAGTACTAGTGTAATCAATTGCTTATTAATCGCTTGGCTTCTTCAATATCAATACGTTCATCATTCAGGAATGCAACAACAAAGCAATCCTTGAAACCAACTTTATTTAAATCCTTTATCAGCATGGAGGCTGATTCAGGAGTACGCTCATTCCCGTATGTATACTTATACAAACCATTATGGCTATAATATTCTACCCCTTTTAGCCCTTTAAATTCAGGTCCGGACGTATTTTTTTCATACTTCGAAACAAGAAACTGAACTTTAAAAACAACTGAAGGCGCTGAAGGTTTTGACAGAGTGGTTTGTTGGGTATCAGAGCTTATTACCGGAGTAGTCAAACTGCCAACGGCAGCTTGATTCTTTTCAGACTGTGTTACTGAATTACTGATAGAGCTGACAGGCTCAGCCTGAGCCATTGATTTATCAGCGGCATCAGTTATTTGTTTTACAGGCTCCACCTTATCCTTTTCGTTGGCTGGTATAGGTTTCGGTGTAACAGGCTTTGCAACTTCATCAGTAACAGGTTTTTGATTAGAAGCTACAGATGGCGACTTCTCCACTGATTTCTTGTAATCCTTTACGGCCCGGAATATGGCTGATGCTATGTAGGTTTGTCCCTCATCTGACGCTAACATCTTTTCCTCCTTGGCATTACTAATAAATCCGGTTTCAATCAATATAGATGGCATGGTGGTTTTATACAATACCAGGAATCCTGCTTGCTTAACTCCCCTGTCAAATAAATTAACCCTATCCTTGAAATGTTGTTGAACACTGCTGGCTAATCCAAGGCTTTGATCAAGGAATGCATTCTGAAGCATTGAGAAGAAAATATATCCTTCAGGGGATGTTGGATCAAATCCCTCATATTTAACATGATAGTCATCTTCTAGTAAAATTGAGGCATTTTCAAGCTGAGCCACCGACAGGTTAGCTTCGCTTTTATGGAGTCCCATTACGTATGTTTCTGCACCGTAGGGTGTAGTTGATTTATTGGCATTACAGTGAATTGAAATAAACAGATCGGCTTTTGCTTCATTGGCTATCTTGGCACGACGGTACAATTCAACAAAAACATCCGTCTTACGCGTGTAAATCACCTCCACATCTGGCAGGTTTTCCTCAATGAACTTGCCAGTCTTCAAAGCAATTGACAGAGTAACATCCTTCTCTTTTGACATCTTTCCGACGGCGCCCGGATCATGGCCACCATGCCCCGCATCTATAACAACTTTTTTTACTTTTTGACCTTCAGCTTGCAGTGAGAAAAGGCAAACCATCACCGATAGAATAATTAAAGAAAAAAAGCGTTTTAACTCCATCTTTATTTTAATTAGTTTTGACCATTATTTCAATCCATCAATTGATAAGCCAAATGGAGATTTAATAAATTAACAGTCAACGATTTAACTATACTATATTTACTTTGCCAACACAATAAACTCACAAGTTAATGAATTTATTGGAATATTTTCGACTAACCAACACACAAATTTAAGATAATTGAAGCATATTAGGTACAATTTTCACATTGTTTTTTGGCCAATCCAAAAGTTCTCCTGGATTTTGCTTCCATTATTTTTAGCTTTGGGTTCAAGTACATCGGCGCAAACAGATACAATTCCCAGAATCAGCATGGATACTGTCAACCGAATCAGGCCTTTGGTGGCTGACAGCCTTGTGATGCATCTTGGAGATTCTATCTCACTTTCAGATACCACCGGAAAGAAAAAATTTGAAGCTAAAAAGAAAAGTGCCATAACTTCAAAAGTTGAATATAGTGCTACGGATTCCATAAGTCTGGACCTTGAAAACCAGAAAGTTTTCATGTATAGGGATGCTGACATCAAGTACGAAAAGATTCACCAGAAGGCAGCTTACGTTGAAATTGATTTTGAGACCAGCATCCTCACTGCACTGCCAAAAACTGATTCTGCCGGTATTAGCTATGGATTACCTGAGTTTTCTGAAGGTGACCAAACTTTCAAGTCGAAAGAGATGAAGTATAATTTCGAAACACGAAAGGGATTTATCAGGAGTATCATTACACAGGAAGGACAGGGTTATCTCCATGGTGATGTGGTTAAGAAGATGGATAATGATATCAGCAATCTTAGAGGCGGGGGATTCACTACCTGCGATCTGGAACATCCTCATTTTAGCCTTAAATTCACCAAAGCCAAGGTTATACCCAATAATAAAATTGTTACAGGACCCGCCTATTTAACAATTGAAGATGTTCCCTTGCCTCTGATACTACCCTTTGGATTGTTCCCAAACAAGCGGGGACAAACCTCCGGAGTTCTCATCCCAACCTATGGTGAATCAACCGAACGTGGATTCTATCTTGAAAATGGGGGTTATTACTTCGGCATCAACGACTATATGGAATTAAAACTGGTAGGCGACATATATTCAAGAGGCAGTTGGGCTATTAAACCAATCTTCAACTACCGGAAACGCTATAAGCATAGCGGAACTTTTAACTTTAATTACGCCATTAACACCTCGGGCGTAAGAGAAACTACCAGTTTCCAACGTCGCCGCGACTTCAGGCTTACGTGGAGCCATCGCCAGGATCCCAAGGCAAGGCCAAAAAGCCAGTTCAATGCTAGTGTGAACTTTGGATCATCAACCTTTAACAAGTATAATCCTGTTAGTGTTTCTGACCACCTGACCAATACTTTTGGATCTAGTATCAGCTACTCTACCACTTTTGGTGAAAGAGTTTCCTTTAGCACTGCATTACGGCATAGCCAAAATACATCCAATAAAACTGTCAACCTCACTCTTCCTGAGGTTGCACTTTCAGTTAACCGTTTTTTCCCTTTGCGTAAACAGGGAAAGGTCTCAAACCTCAAATGGTATGATAATATTAGTGTAAACTATAGTATGAATGCCAGGAATGAAGTCGATACTTATGATTCCCTGCTCTTTACAAGGAACATGATGAATAGCTTTAGAAATGGAGTTCAACATAAAATTCCGGTAAGCCTGACCCTAAAAGTTCTCAAGTATTTCAGCCTCACCAATTCAGTTGATTTCACTGAAAGGTGGTATTCCATGAGCATCAACAAACAATGGATTAATGACACTTTATTTAGTGGCAATGACACAACTGTAGGTTATGTGCGTACTGATACTATTAGTGGATTTAAGGCAGTTCATGAATACGGCTTCAGTTCCTCCTTAAATACAAACCTGTACGGGATGGTGCAGTTTAAAAAAGGGCCGGTAAGAGCACTGCGGCATGTATTTCGTCCTTCGGTAAGTTTCTCATATCGGCCTGATTTCGGCTCTTCAAAATTTGGATATTACAGAAGCGTACAATCAGATACAGCAGGTAACTATCGCCGATATTCTATCTTTGGAGGCGAAGGCACCTATACTTCCGTATATGGTACACCGGCCGATGGGAAGTCAGGCAGAGTGGGCTTTAGCCTGAACAATAACCTTGAAATGAAGGTCCGCTCCAAATCTGATACGGTTACAGGCATGAAAAAAGTGATGCTTATTGAAAGCTTTACTTTGAATACTTCCTATGACCTGGCAAGAGATTCCTTAAAATGGTCACCCCTTACTTTGAGTGCCAGAACTACTTTATTCAAGAAACTTCAAATTCAGTATTCGGCAGTTTACGATCCCTACATAAAGGATAAAAATAGCCGGTCACTCAATCAGTTTGAGTGGGATGTTAATAAGAGATTGTTCAGGAAAGAAAATTCATCATGGAACTTTTCTTTTGCCTATAACTTCAGCTCAGGTAAAAAGAAAAGCTCAACAGGTTCGAGCTCGGTTGTCATGCCGGCATCACAGGCAGAGGAAATAATTGAAAAGCCTGATAATTACATCAACTGGAACAATGCATGGAATTTCAGCTTTAGCTATAATTTACGTTATAATGATTTTATGGATTATAAATCCATGAAGCTTAACAATAAACTAATCCAAACATTAGGATTTAATGGTGATATAAACATAACTCCAAAGTGGAAAGTTAATGTCACCTCGGGTTATGACTTTGAAAGTAATAAACTCTCCTATACATCCATGAGTGTTTACAGGGACCTGCATTGTTGGGAAATGCGCTTTAACTGGATACCCATTGGATACCTAAAAAGCTGGAACTTCTACATCAAAGTCAAAGCAGAGATGCTACAGGATTTGAAACTTAATCGTAAGAAAGACTTCAGGGATAATTAACCACCGTTCTCTTTTATTAATAATCCGTCACTAATTTCGGTATTCTTATTATCAAATTTATACTTTTGCATACATGATGTTAAACTTCACCCTTATCAGGTTGCAAAAGTGGAGACTCAAGCATGTGAGTCAACGCAATTTTCTTTACATCTTGAGCATGATCGTTGGGTTAATCAGCGGGCTTGCAGCTGTTGTACTCAAAAACACGGTATACTATACCCATTATTTCCTTACTCAGGGCTTTGCGCATGATGCTTCTAACTTATTGTATCTTGCTTATCCGCTTTTCGGTATGATACTTACCGTGCTTTTTATTAAATATTTCGTAAAAGACAATATCTCACACGGCATCAGCAAGGTTCTTTATGCAATATCAAAGAATAATAGCCGAATAAAACCCCATAATAATTACTCTTCGCTCATTGCAAGTACTATCACCGTAGGATTTGGAGGCTCAGTTGGGCTTGAAGCGCCTATTGTATTCACCGGTGCATCTATAGGTTCAAATTTAGCCAGAATTCTCAGAATGGACTACCATTCTATTACAGTAATGATAGGTTGCGGTGCCGCAGGTGCAGTGGCTGGTATATTCAAAGCCCCCATTGCCGGCGTTCTTTTTGGACTTGAAGTATTAATGTTAGACCTGACAATGGGGTCACTCATCCCATTGCTCATTTCATCGGTTACAGGTGCCACCATCAGTTCTTTTCTGATGGGCAAATCCGTGCTGTTTTCATTCACGGCATTAGCGCCTTTCAATCTTGGAAATATCCCCTATTATATTATATTGGGCATTGTGGCCGGATTCGTTTCATTATATTTTGTAAGAGCAAACAGATTTATTGAATCTAAAGTCGGGCTGATAACCAAACCTGTTCAAAAGCTAATTTTCTCCGGACTTATCGTTAGTTTCCTTATCTTCCTATTACCTCCTTTATATGGTGAAGGGTATGAAATTTTAATTGACATTTTGAATGGAAGAGGAGATAACCTCTTTAATGGGAGTTTCTTCTATTATTTTAAGGAAAACTCATACCTATATATCCTGTTTATTGTATTAGTATTGTTTTTTAAAGTTATAGCCATGTCGTTCACCACTGCCGGTGGTGGTATTGGTGGTGTATTTGCCCCTTCTCTGTTTATGGGAGGCGTAACCGGGTTTCTGGTTGCACGCGCAATCAATACATTCAAGTTAGGTGTACTTCCCGAAAGCAATTTCGCTTTAGCAGGTATGGCTGGTGTGATGGCCGCTGTGATGCACGCTCCTATGACTGCCATCTTCCTTATTGCCGAAATAACCGGAGGTTATGAGTTCTTTATTCCTTTAATGATTACTGCCACCATAGCTTATGTAACTATTAACCTTTATGAAAAGCATAATATTTATGCTAAACAATTAGCCGATCGTGGTGAGCTGATTACCCATGATAAGGATAAGGCTGCTCTTACCAGAATGAAAATCAATAAACTTGTTGAACATAACTTCCTCACCGTAAATCCTGATGCTACCTTAGGTGAACTGGTTAAAATTATTGCAAAGTCTGAAAGAAATGTTTTCCCAGTAGTTGATGAAGAGAATAATTTCCTTGGGGTGGTTTTTATTAATGATATCAGGGACATCATCTTCAATACTGAGTTGTATGATACTACCTATGTCAGGAATATTATGTTCATGCCTGATACTATAATTAACCTGGATGCAACTATGGAAGATATTGCAAGGAAATTTAATGAAACATTGCATTATAATCTTCCGGTGCTGAATAATGGAAAGTATATTGGTTTTGTATCAAGAGCTAACGTATTCTCTGAATACCGTAATCTCGTTAAAGAATTCTCACAGGATTAATTTATGAACAATACCAACCGGCACACCCTTTACAGCATAAGAGTATTTCTCATAATAACAGGCATTTATCTTGCCGCCTTAAGCTTGCTGGTTGCATTTGGGGGGTACCACGGCAGCTTCCTGCTTATCAATGGAAATAAAACTCCATGGCTGGATTGGCCAATGTTTATCATCACCCATCTTGGTGATTCAATGATTTTGGCCTCCTTGTTAAGCTTAATATTCGTTCGAAAGAAACCTGATATGGTGCTTACGCTGATAATTGTTGTCATCATTACCGGTGTAACCGGCCAGGTTTTAAAAAGTACTCTCTTTGAAGGGTGGGATCGTCCCCTCAGGGTTTTCAATGAAAGTGAAATTGTACACACACTTGATAACTACCGATTGTTTCATAACAGTTTTCCCTCAGGCCATAGCATAACAGCCATGTCAGCCTTTACAGCTCTTGTGTGGTGCTTACGTCCACGACGGATATACCAGATCATTGCTGCTTTCATTGCAATTATAATAACATACAGCCGGGTTTACCTTGGAGTACATTTCCCGGGTGATGTGCTGGCAGGTAGTTTAATGGGAATATTGCTTACTCTTCTTATCCTCCCATTTATTCATGAGTGGTTAACCGGGATCAAATATAACAGCAGCTTCAGAATTATTGTAACAATAGTTGCAGCTGTCCTGTTGATTGCAGGAACCTGGTTTCTGAGAATGTACTTCCCGCTCATTTAACAAGCTTTCCTTCATTAACCCTTTTATTGATGTCGTACCCAACATGATGTCACAGCAACTACACTATTCATTGCTTTTAACAACCCTGGAAATAATTCCGGTGAGAATGCCAGTTCAGCTATAACATAATAGTGTTGATTCTTGAGACAAATCACACAAAGCAACTGCCTGATATTTAAGCACTCTGATACCTGAATAAGTATAAATACGTATTCAAAATTGGCACACCCTCAAAAATATGAAGGTACTCTACCTATATTAGGTATTTATACGTATTTTGAATTATCAGCGGTATAATCTGCTAAAAACTGTCGTAACTTCACTCCTTCAACGGGAAAGTAAATATTTTTATCAGGCACTTATTATCTTCATAGACAGATGCTACTACAAGTCAAACCTCAGAATATTGTTACAGATAGGGGTGATAAATTCATCATACTAGGCGAAGAGAGGGATTCATTTCTCTCATACAGAATCGAAAATCACACACTTGACCTTTATTGTGCTTTTGTCCCTGAAGAGTCTAGAGGCAATGGACATGCAACTTCATTAATTAGTTTTGCGCTTCAATATGCGGTTTTAAATGAACTGTGGGTGAAACCAAACTGCGCAGCTGTAAAAGCTTATCTGAAATTATACCCTGAGTGGAGATATTTAATCACACGCTAGATCATATATTTAAGCCGCTTACTGCTACTTCCATAAAACAATACAACAGATAGCCATTCAAATATAAGGATTCATTTAACCTTTCCTCTTTCCGGGTGTTTGGTTTAAAAGCTATTACCTTAATATTGACAATGGCAGGAACCAAAGAAAAATTCCGTAACCGGGGATTACAGGCCAACATATTTTTTTTGTTTTTTATAACATTATGTGCTGTGATTTTTGCCGCTTACTATGTAAAGCAAAACGAGCAAATACTGAGGAAAACAATAAATGAATTGTCAAAACCTGAAAAAGAACTTTCTCTGCTTCACGATATACTGTCATACCTTCCGGAGGCTGAAAATAAACTCCGGTTTTTTGCACTTACTAATGACGAGAAATACTTTAAGCAATATGAGTTATTGATCAACTCTGTTGAATCAAATATAAAAGAACTTAATTCCAGTACCACTAATGATTCACTAACAATAAAAAAGCTTGATACCGTTGCGGCACTTCTTCAGAAACGCAAAGAGTTGATCATTTCCTATCTCGATATGAAGAAAGAGCAGGAACAATACAATTTCGCAGATATTGCATTCAGGGCTTTGAAGAAAAGAACACCTGATTCCCTGGTAAATAAGAGAAAAACAAGCACCACAATCATTACAGTCTATGATACCATACCCTCAGAAAAGAAGGAGACTGACAATGTTGAAGCCACCAATAAAGGATTCTTCAGTAAACTGAAGGAGGTCTTTTCAAAAAAGCCGGTACCTGAAGTTGAAATGCAGATACCCGATCCCATTATCAGATCAACCATAAAAATTCAAACTGACACATCAGCCATCACTTCAAATGACACAGTGATGATGGATAAAATTGGAAAAGAACTGAGCAGAATTAAAAGGCAGGATCTGATCAATTACACAACACTAAAAGATAAAGAACTTAACATGCTTCAGAATAGTTCTTTGCTGATTGAACAGATAACTGACATTTTTAAAAGACTCGAAATATCAATTGTTACAAACAACGAAATCAGGGCTTCCATTGCCCGGAAAAATGCTTCAAAGTCATTGTATTTCATTGGAATCCTGAGTCTTATTGCTTTAGTGCTGATTATGATTTTGGTTGTTCTGATCATTAATAGTTTGCGTAAGAGCAACCGATACAGAAAAGAGCTCATCGAAGCCAATATCCAGGCTAATGAGTTGGCTAAGGTAAAGGAAGAATTCTTAGCCAATATGAGTCATGAAATCAGAACACCGTTGAACTCAATCATCGGATTTTCACAATTACTGTCAAATACAAGCCTCGACCATATCCAAACTAAATATACGGATGCAGTGCGCCGCTCTTCCAAACACTTATTGGAAACGGTTAACGACATACTTGATCTTTCGAGGTTGGCTGCAGGTAAATTCCAGATAGAAAATGTACCATTTAGTCTGGAAGAAATATTTGACGATGTGATTCCGCTTTTCCAACTCCAAGCCAATGAAAAGGGACTTGAATTCAATACATTATGTAACTTCGATAAAAGTATAGTACTCGAAGGCGATCCTTTGCGACTACGTCAAATATTATATAATCTGCTGAGCAATGCATTAAAATTTACCATAAAGGGAAGTATTAGCATTGATTGCAATATTATAAAACAAGAATCTCAAGCCATATTGGAAGTAAATGTAAAGGATACCGGTATTGGTATTCCGACTGATAAAAATAAAAGCATTTTTGAAGATTTTCAGCAAGCCGAATCTACATCTGCACGTAAATATGGAGGATCAGGTTTAGGCCTGGCAATCAGCAGAAGATTAGCCAGACTTCAGGATGGTGATATTAAAGTGCAAAGTGAACCCGGAAATGGCTCCACATTTAACCTGGTTATCAAATATCCTATACTTGCCAATCAAACCGCCTCAAGCATAAAACATGACATTGGAATTACAGAAGACGAAGAGTACAGGCTGGCAGGCGTCAAGCTGCTGGTTGTTGATGATGATTCTTACAATATAATGCTTGTCAAAATAATAGGCGAAAACCATAAGATGAATATTCATCTGGCAACTGATGGCTATTCGGCGGAAGAAATGCTGGGTATTTATAATTATGATCTGGCATTTACTGACCTGCAAATGCCCGGTTTAACAGGAATTGAGCTTATCAGATACATCCGTGAACATAAAGATACAAGAATATCGAAACTTCCGGTAATTGCATTTACCGCCAACAAAATTGATAGATTTGATGAGAAACTTTTAGCATTGGGCTTTAATGAAGTGCTCTCTAAACCCTTTATGGAAGAGGAGTTCCTGCAGATAATTGCATCATACATAAATCCGGATTCACCATTAGCCCGGTTAGCCGGGAAGGTATCAGGAGCAACCAGGTTAAGCGAAACCCAAACTGACAAAGAATTTGACCTTACACAACTTCAAATCTTTACCGGTGGCAATATAGATCAAACAAAAAACATTCTTTTAACATTTCATACCTCTGCAATCAATTCGGTAAAGCAACTTTGGCAATCATTTGAATCAGGTAATTATGTTGAAATAAAAGAAATCGCTCATAGAATGCTCACGTCGTATGGCCAACTTAAAATAGGGAAGTCACTTGCAGTACTCACCCGGTTGGAGGAGGCTGACCTCAATCAAATAAAGAGCGGGCAGATAAAAGCTTTAATTGAAGAACTCGATGCTCTGAATAAAGCGGTATTTCCTCAGATAGAGCAGGAACTTGAACGACTTAAGAATGAACAATAGGTTCTCTCAGCCATCTTCTAAACCATACAGCTTGATTTTATTATACAAGGTTTTTCTATCAATGTTAAGCAGTTGGGCCGCCTTGGTTTTATTGAAATAAGTCTTTTTCAGCACACTCATAATGGTTGCTTTTTCCTGTGATTCAGCAATGCTTTTCAAGTCAGTTGTAGTAACTGCCGGAGTTTCATTCCTGGCGCCTGAAACAAACATTATGGAAGGTAAATGGTGTCTGGTCAGCATACCGGATGATGCAAGAAGCACGGCACGCCTTATAACATTCTTAATTTCCCTGATATTGCCGGGCCACGAGTAAGTGAGCAAATGTTCTATTACCTCCTTATCGAAGCCTTTTACATCCTTATCCAGCTCTCTGTTTGCAATCTCAAGGAAATAATTTGCAAATTGCAGAATATCTTCTCCTCTGTCACGTAAAGGTGGTACATAAATAGTGAATTCATTAAGGCGATGGAACAAATCTTCCCTGAAAGTACCTTTTTGAACATTGATAAGCAGATCATCATTTGTTGCAGCTAATATTCTAACATCAACCGCTTCTTCCTTATTGCTGCCCATCTTGTGGACTTTCCTTTCCTGGGTGGCACGAAGCAGTTTAAGTTGGTTCTCGTATGAGAGATTACCAATTTCATCAAGAAACAATGTACCACCATTGGCCAGCTGAAATTGGCCTTCCTTTTCGCTCTGGGCATCAGTAAAGGCTCCCTTTACATGACCAAAAAGCTCACTTGCTGCCAACTCATTGGTAAGAGCTCCACAATCTACAGCAATAAAAGGTTTATGATTCCTGGGACTTTTAATATGAATCATACGTGCTACATATTCTTTCCCGGTGCCACTTTCACCCTGTATGATGACCGACATTTCAGTTGGGGCAATCAGGTTAATGTAATTTTCTGTTTGCTTAGCCGCATCACTTGTCCCCCTCATATAGATAAAGATGCCCGAGTTTTCCAAAGCCACATTCTGTTTTAATGGGGGTTCAATCTTTCCACTTTTTACCGAATTATTGATGATTGACAATAAATCATCAGGACTTACCGGCTTTGTTACATAGTCAAAAGCACCTGCCTTTATGGCATTTACTGCCGATCGGATATCACCATAACGGGTCATTAGAATAATGGGAATTCCCGGTTCTACTTTCAGTATCTCCCCTATTAGCTCAAGTCCATCAAAATCAGGCAAGCGAAAATCAGTCAGAATAACATCAAACTTTTCATCTTTCACAAGCTTTAAAGCCTTCCCGGCAGTATAGACCTCTGAAACCCCAAATCCCTTGTTACTCAGGTATGATTTTAACATTAAGCTGAAAGTAGGATCATCATCCACTATCAATATTTTGGTCATGTAGTAAAACGCTCTTTTTCTTTAAACAACCTTTTTGGTCTAATGTTGACCACTAAATCACAGAATATTCTTATGATGACTGTAAACTTTGGTATTTTAGCAGTGTGAAAACCATTCTATGATGAAAACTATAATAAGAATTTTAGCACTTCTCCTTTATTTTCAAACAGTTACATATTCACAGGATGTACTTCACCTCACGGATTGGGAATTCAAAAAAGCCGGAACAATAAAATGGTATCCCGCAATAGTTCCCGGAACCATACATGTTGATTTGTTAAATAATGGACTTATCAAAGATCCCTTTTACCGCCTGAATGAAAACGATTTGCAGTGGATTGACAAGGTGAATTGGGAGTACCGAACACATTTTAAGGTAGTGCCTGAAATGAAATTGGCTGATAGACTTATTCTTGCTTTTGAAGGTTTGGACACTTATGCTGATGTATTTCTAAATGGAAAGAAAATACATGTCAACTATAGCATGTTTGTCAATGCTGAAATAGAGATTGAACCTGAATTGCTCAGGGAGAATAACGAACTCTGCATTTATTTTAAATCTCCCATATTTACAGGTCTGTCAAAACTTGAAGAGTATGGATTGCCTTTGCCTGCTGATAATGATCAATCAGAGAAAGGAGGCCTGGGGCCACATAAGGTAAGCGTTTTTACCCGAAAAGCTGGTTATCATTATGGTTGGGATTGGGGTCCAAGGCTTGTCACATCAGGCATTTGGCGCGATGTATATTTAAAGTCAGTCAACAGCACTTGCTTAACTGATATATTTATCAGGCAATTGCACGTTGATGCCAGGTCAGCAGATCTGGTGGCGCAAATTGAACTCAGACAATTCAGTGATGCGCCTCTCAATATCAGGTTATCTGTTAATGGTTCTATTGTTGAAACAAGAGCTGTATCACTCAGTGATCTTCAACTCAAGGGAAATAAACCTGATTCAAAACCGGTAAAAACTATCAGCATACCATTTACGATACCTGAACCTGAGTTATGGTGGCCTAACGGACATGGAGATCAGCCTTTATATACTATTGGTGTTGAGTTGACAAGCAATAACCGGTTGATTGATCATAAGCAGGTCAAAACAGGCTTAAGGACTATTGAACTGGTCAGAGAACCCGATAAACAAGGTGAGAGTTTCTATTTTAAAGTAAATGGCAAGCCAATATTTGCCAAAGGGGCCAATTATATTCCAAATGATGTCTTTCTGCCAAGGGTAGATTCCTCTAGATATAATTACATTATAGAGGCGGCAGCATCTGCTAATTTTAATATGCTCAGAGTATGGGGAGGTGGTGTATATGAGGATGACATCTTTTATGAGCTGTGCGATAAGTATGGCATACTGGTATGGCAAGACTTCATGTTCGCATGTGCTATGTACCCCGGTAACCCGGAGTACTTAAAACTAATAGAACAGGAAGCGGATTATAATATCAGGAGGCTGCGCAACCATGCCAGCATTGCATTATGGTGCGGGAACAATGAAATTGAACAAGCCTGGGCCCAAAATGAAGAATCGAAAGGATGGGGATGGAAACAAAGGTACACAGCAGCAGAAAGAGAAATAATCTGGAAAGCTTATGATACCATTTTTCATTCCATATTGCCTACCCGGGTAGAGGAATATAATCCTGAGATAGCCTATTGGCATTCATCGCCTTCAGCCGGAATGGGAAAACTGGCTAATCATACCAATACTTCAGGCGATATGCATTACTGGGGTGTATGGCATGGTAATGAACCCATAACCAGCTTCGCTAAATATAAATCCAGGTTCATGAGTGAATATGGCTTTCAGTCTTTCCCAGAATTCGAGAGTGTTAAGAAATACACTATTCCCGACGATTGGGATATCAGTTCAGAGGTGATGAATGCACATCAGCGCAGTGCCATTGGTAATCAGAGAATCAGTGATTACATGAATAAATCATATGCTCAGCCAAATTCCTTTGAAGATCAATTATATGTTGGACAGCTCCTCCAGGCAGAAGCCATTAAAATTGCTATTGAGGCACATCGTGCAGAAATGCCTTATTGTATGGGATCACTTTACTGGCAATTAAATGATTGCTGGCCGGTAGCGTCATGGTCAGGCATTGATTATTACGGTCGGTGGAAAGCCTTGCACTATTTTGTACGTGAGGCATTTAAACAACAAATAATAACAGCTGCCATAAAAAATAACCAAATAAAGATAATGGGCATCTCTGATGTGGAAGGCCAAACAACATCTTTACGAGTAAATTTACTGGATTTTAATGGATTATCACTTTGGAACAGATCATACGGTGTAACAATGCCTACAAACTCGGCAAAACTTTTAACCTCTATTGATTTAAGCAAAATACCGGCAATGCAAAATAAGAGCAACGCTCTCTTACTGATTACACTTGTTAAGAATGAGAAACTTATCGACTCAGATATACTTTATCTTGATTCCCCAAAAAACCTTCAACTACCATACCCTGATTTAAGTATGTATATTAGTCAGAAACCCGGTATGTTTGAATTGGAAATTACCAGTAAAAAACTATGTAAAAACCTAATGCTTATTAGTGAAGGCAATTCGTTCTCTTTCTCTGATAACTTCTTTGACATTCTGCCCGGTGAAACCAGGGTGGTAAAAGTAAAATCAGATCTGAGTTATGAAGAGTTCAAAGACAAACTAAGTTATATTCATCTTCAACAGGTTCAGCCTGTTCAATAACCAACCATTTGGTTAAGAACAACAATCATAGCTAACAACGATCATAAACTACAGGCTGTTCATCAGGTAACATGTGATTACTGTTATTTCTGTATCATATAAAATAATCGGCTGTAGGGATTGAAAATCTAACTGTAGTTCCGGTATTCACTTTGCTTTCAATTTGCATATCACCGCCGTGCATACCAACAAATTCTTTGCAGAACATCAATCCCAAGCCCTTCTTGGTGTCGGCATAACAGGCAGTCACTGATTCCGTATTAAGTTTATCAGTTAGCATGTCAAGCAACTCAGCATCAATACCTTTACCATTATCAGTAACTTCCACTTCTAATTGATCATCATTAAAGTTTGAGGAAACCACAACTTTACCTCCCTGATGGTTATATTGTATTGCATTGGTTACCAGATTTCTGATAATGGTAGTCAACATATTCTGATCCGCAATTACCACAATATGTGATGGGATCTTGTTCACAACATTCATCTCTTTAATTTCAGTAATTGGTTTCAGATTTTGCAGTACACCGGTAACTAAATGCTGTAAGTTAAACAATGTAGGATTAAACTTCTTTGAGCTTTTATTTAAAGTAGTCCAACTCAGCAAACTATCAAGCAATTCAAGCGCATTATTTGATGTATTGATTATCAGATCAATATAAGAACCTAACACCTCCTGGTTCATAGAAGCCGAATTCTTCCTGAGGAAATCGAGTGTACCGAGTAATGTGTTATATGGACTTCTCAGGTCATGAGCTATAATCGATACAATTTTATGGTTATGATTTAAGATTTCATTCGTTTTAAAAGCTCTGTTCCGAATTTGTTGTCTGAGTTGTATATTCTCCATAACAAGCTCCCTAAACTTACTTTCAACAGATTTCTTTTCCTGTTTGGAGTCATTATTTAAAAACTGGAGAATCACTTCATTGCGGGTCTTTTCTGTTTGATTCAGTTTACGGGGTGTTTCTGCTCTCATTAGAAAATTGTATAGTTTTGTTAGTTTGAAATATAGCCTCTTACATTGTCGGGTATCCATTTGCAATCAAATAAATAGTGCAATTGAAACCATTCAATTTGAGGATGTGCAAAACTACCATTCACGAGTGCAGATATCCTTATATAACTTCGGTATTTTTTTACATAAATATTACTTGCAACAGCAAAAGCCGCCACATTTAAAAATATGACGGCTTTAAAGTTATTAATTCAGAAAAGGTAATTCCTGTTTCTTTCCTGATTTTTCGATTAGAGTATCAACACAAACCTTGTGAATGTTAGAACCTGTAACCTAATGAAAGTCCAAATCCTGTATTCTTCAAGGTTGCCTCATCATCAACGGGATACTTTGGATTAATATCTATCAGGCCCAATTGTGCATTAAGCTGAATGGAGAGCATATTTGCCATTTCGTAACCAATGATAAAATTAGCACCTGCATCAAATGGTTTGATAAAAAATGCATCCTTGTCAATATCACTGTCAGTCACTTCATTTTGAAACTCTACATCCCACTCAGTGCTGGTACTCGGTGTGTCTATAGTGTACTTCCCACCAACACCATAGCCAACATAAGGGCCAAAGCCAAGAAGCATGTGACCTGTTCCAAGTAATGGTTTAAAGACAATATTGAGTGGCATTTCAATGTATGAAAGAGCAATTTTACTTTCTATTTCCTGTGCCAGAACTGTTTCTGTTGATTTAGCACCTTTTGTTGAGAAGAGCAGACCCGGCTGAAAATAAATGTCAGTTCCAACCAACATCTCATAATTTACGCCTACATTGAAGCCCATGGACAGGTCATTTTCAAGCTTATCGCCCTCAAAATCCTTACCATTTAAATTTTGTAGATTTACACCTGCCCTTACTCCAAAGCCCTGAGCTAATGCGGTATTTGCAATAAAGAGTAAGATAACAATTGTTAAAATGCTTTTTGCTGTTTTCATGATATAAATGTTTGATTAGTTATTACCTGAACTCTGAGCTTCTTTTTCAGCAGCTGCTTTCATCTTTTCATTAGCAGTGATAAGGAATTCAACCCTGCGGTTTTGAGCACGGCCATCTTCGGTATCATTGCTGTATTTAGGCATTGTCTCACCATAGCCAACAGTTTTCAAACGTGCACTTGCAATGTTCTGAGTTCTAAGATAATTTACAACAGAATTTGCGCGTTTCTCTGAAAGTGTCTGGTTATAGCTGGTTGATCCCTTACTGTCAGTATGGCCTTGAATTACAATATCTGTGTCGGGATATTTATTCAGGATCGTAGTGAGGCTTTTCAGATTATTTACAGCCTCTGCAGTAAGGTTTGATTGGTCAAAACCAAAAAGCACCTTGCCACTAAATTCAATAACGATACCTTCACCCACACGTTCCACTTTAGCACCAGGCACTTCTTTCTCCATTTCAGCAGCCTGTTTATCCATTTGTCGCCCAATAACAGCACCTGCAACTCCACCAACAGTAGCACCAATAATGGCACCCATGGCAGTATTGCCTGCAGCCTTACCTATTACGGCGCCAGTGGCACCTCCCCCTGCAGCTCCAATGACTGCACCTTTTTGCGATTTATTCCAAGAGGAACAACTTACCAGAAGAATTGAAATCATCAGGTAAATCAATAAAGTTAACTTTTTCATAATTGATTTTATTGGTTAATTTGGTTTTAATTGATATTAATAGTAATTGGTCAAAATCTTATCTTCTTTACCTTAGGATTTGTTCCGGTTTTTGTTCCTGTTTGGCCGGCACCATATCCTGACGGATTTTTTGAAGATGCTTCATAATATTTCATGGCCTCAGGCATAATTCCCTGTAGTTTGGTAATGCGGGTATCATCGGCCGGGTGGGTGCTCAGGAATTCAGGTGGTTTACTCCCACCGGAATTTGACATTCTTTGCCAGAATGGTATAGCTTCCTGTGGATTATAACCGGCCATTGCTGAGAAGAATAAACCAAACTTATCAGCTTCCAATTCCTCTTTTCTTGAAAATGGCAATATTGCGCCAACTGTAGTTCCAATGCCGTATGAAGTCATGAAGATATCCTGTGTTTGTGCAGGCTGATTAGCTATTGCAATTTGCAATGCCACTCCTCCTAATTGTTGCACCAGTTGTTGGCTCATTCTTTCATTACCATGTTGGGCAATGGCATGGGCAATTTCATGTCCTACAACAACGGCCAGAGCTTCTTCATTCTGAGTAACAGGCAATAGTCCGGTATATACAACAACCTTACCGCCAGGCATACACCATGCATTGACGTCTTTACTGTCAATCAGGTTAAACTGCCAGTTATATCCTTCAAGAACATCGCCCTGGCCAACACTTTGATAATAGTTGGTGATTGCCGCTGCAATATTATTGCCAACTCTTTGTACCATGGCTGCATCATTGCTTGCACTGGGTGATATAACCTTGTTTTCCTTTAAAAAAGCGCTATACTGTTCAGTGGCCATAAGCTGCAACTCTGATTCAGATACCAGGCTTAATTGCTTACGGCCAGTAACCCTGTTGGTTGAACATGCCACAGCAATAGAAGCAATCAAAATAAATGAAATGACTTTTTTCATAGGTTAGTCTTTAAATAAGGTTTTACAACATTTTTCTCTGCTTTCAAAAACAATGCCAGATGATAAGTGTAAATATAATAAAAAAACACTATCTATTGCAACATTACTAGTGATTACACTGAAGTGTAAATATTACACACTGATATTCATTTTAATACAAGCTTTAGGGAATCCTGAATTAATCGCATCAATATTTAACTTAAACATCCTGGTTTATTCAATAATATTTGGCATTCCTCTATTACTTGCCACTCCTACCCTATAATCACGATTCATTGAAATAGCTAATAAAACAGTATAGGAATACTCAAACTAATTCATCAATAATGCATTGTTAACTTCCGGAATCAACTATAAACAGACCGAATCTGTTATTTGTTTCAACAATTAAACAATATTGGCTGCTTCATTGGCATGAAGAAACATAATATTATAGCCCGTAACAAAATGGAAGGATAGATAAGAAAATATCAGAAAGGCACTCTTTAGAATTCTTACACTTGCGGAACTTATTGTTTATCAATACTCTTACGAATACCTGAATCACCTATTGAAATTTGTTTAAGTTTATAGAGCTTACCAATTGCTTGCTTAAAATTCTTCTTACTCATACCTAATGAAACATATATTTCTTCAGGAGAACTTTTATCGTTTAGGGGAAGGAAGCCTTGATTTTTATTTAATTCTGAAAGGATCCTTTCAGAATGATCATCAATTTTATTGATATAACCGGACTTGTATAAGCTCAGGTCAACCTTTTGATCATCACGTATTTGCTTGACATAGCCGGTAATCTTCTCCCCTTCTGACAGATTTTGGAATACTTCATTTGCATAAATCACCCCTTCATACCGGTTATTAATTATTGCCTTAAACCCGAGATCAGTTGCCGCATATAGAAGCAGATCAACCTCCTCACCAGCAGTGAGTTCACTGGTATCATTATCAATAAAATTTTGTAGTTGTGTAGAGGCTGCAATTCGGCCCCTGTCGTCTGAAAAAACGTAAACAACGTAACTACGATTGGCCTCTACACGGTATTTTTGTTCCCGGTAAGGGAGTAACAATTCTTTATCAAGCCCCCAATCTAGAAATGCACCTACCTGATTTACAGCGTTTACCTTTAAATAAGCAAATTCACCAACTACCGCATGAGGTTTGAGAGTTGTAGCAATTAACCGGTCAGATGAATCGAAATAGATAAATACTTCCAAATCATCATTGGGCTTGCAATTATCAGGAACCCACTTCATTGGAAGTAGTATTTCGCCCAGCTCACCTCCATCAAGGTAAACACCAAAGTCAACAATTTTAGTGATTGGCAGTGTATTATATTTGCCCGGTATTGCCATAATCTTGATTATTTACTTGAAAAGAGCAGACTAGCCAATTGCTCTATATTATTTATAGTCACTATTTTTATTTTCCGGGCACTGCTCTTAGCTGCCTTTAGATTATTCTTTGAAATCACTATTGTGTTGAATCCTATCTTTTCAGCTTCTGATACCCTGTGTTCTATACGATTTACAGGCCTGACCTCACCTGAAAGTCCTATTTCACCTGCAAAACAAGTCTTTGGTTGTATTGGAACATCTATATTTGATGACAATATGGCGCTTACAATTGATAAGTCAGTAGCAGGATCTGCCACTTTAATTCCGCCGGCAATATTGAGGAAGACGTCTTTGGTACCGAGTTTAAAACCACATCTTTTCTCCAGAACGGCAAGCAACATATTCAATCGCCGAATGTCAAAGCCTGTACTGGAACGTTGAGGAGTCCCGTATGCAGCGGTGCTCACCAGTGCCTGTGTTTCAATCAGCATTGGCCGCAGCCCTTCAAGTGTAGCCGATATAGCAGTACCGCTAAGCATTTCATCATGCTGGCCCAATAAGAGTTCTGAAGGATTATTCACTTCTCTTAAACCTCCACTGTTCATTTCATAAATTCCTAGCTCAGAGGTACTTCCAAATCTGTTTTTTACTGACCTTAATATTCTGAAGCCATAATTTCTGTCGCCTTCAAACTGCAACACCGTATCAACCATGTGTTCCAGCACTTTTGGCCCTGCCAGCGAACCGTCCTTTGTTATATGTCCAATCAGGAAAACCGGAACACTGGTTCTTTTGGCAAATTGGAGCATCTCAAAAGTTGTCTCCTTGATCTGCGAAATACTACCCGGTGACGAATCGATGTTTTCACTAACCATGGTCTGTATTGAGTCAATCAATACTATGTGTGGTTTTAATTTCTCACATTGTGCCAGAATTTGGGCAGTAGAAGTTTCAGTCAAAATAAAACACTGATTGGCATTTAGGCCAATTCTTTCAGCACGCATTCTAATTTGCTGCTCACTCTCTTCACCGGAGATATATAAAAAACGCTGGTTTCTTATTCTGAGGGCAATTTGTAACATTAGGGTTGATTTCCCTATTCCGGGTTCTCCGCCAATCAGCACCACTGAACCCGGCACCAGCCCGCCTCCCAGTACCCTGTTAAGTTCATCGCTGTTTGTGTTAATTCTGTGCTCCTCGGTTATTGATACATCATTAATCAATATTGGCACCTTCTCTGATTTATATGCGGAGGTTTGGGATTTATCTCCCCGTTGAATTATCTCTTCGGTATAGGTATTCCATTCTCCACATGAAGGACATTTGCCAATCCACCTGGGTGATTCAGTTCCACAATTACTACAAAAGAATGCTGTCTTTGATTTTGACATATTGAAATATTGAATCCTATTCTTTGATCTTCTTCTCGATGGCGCTGGTTGAAAAGCCGGGCAAATAATCAATTGTAACAACCTTTCCGCCCTTGGCCAGCACAATATCGTGCCCTACAATTTCATCGATTTTATAATCAGCTCCTTTTACAAGGATATCAGGTTTAATAACATCAATTAAATTAAAAGGGGTGTCGTCATTAAAGATTACCACTCCTGCAACGAATGAAAAGGAAGCAAGTAAAAGAGCTCGTGAATACTCATCAATAATAGGCCTGTTCTTACCTTTTAAACGTGAAACTGAATCATCAGAATTTAATCCAATAATAAGAACATCACCCAAATCAGCAGCTTTGGACAGGTAATCAATATGACCTCTGTGAACAAGGTCAAAGCAACCATTGGTGAAGACTATTTTATTGTGGTTGAGCGACCATTTGTTCAGAGCTTTTTGCAGGCTCTGCGGGTTGAGTATTTTCTGTTGTATCAGTTCGATTGTTGCCATTTCCTTTGGCATTATAGGTATTCAACAAAAGTAATGAAAAAACACCAGCTATCAGTATCATTATGGTTTGTGATGACCAGATAAGCCATCCCATGGCATAACCTGTTGTTGAAGTTATTGAAAATAGTAGTAATGTTTCAGCAACAATTGCGGGATATATGCCAATGCCACCTTGTACAATCATTATTCCCACCGAACCAAAAACCAGTACAGCCAGGCCTGCTTCCAACGATAAGGAGGAAGTTTCTTCAAGACTATAAAATACCACGAATGCCATCAATAAGTATAGCACCCAGATCACGGCCGTATACAGAATAAATAACATGGGATGTTTAATCTTCAGTAATGACTTCATTCCTGATAGAAATCCCTGCAGTAGCTTGTAAACTTTAATATACAAGCCTGTACTGCTTATTTTTTTCCTATAAATCAGGAAAACTGCTGCAAAAAGAATAAAAATGCCAACAAGAATCCAGATAATGTTGTTTCCAAAAGCCTCCGAAAAATTAAGCTTTGCTTGTAATGGTGCATAAATCTTTTGATGCACGTATGCGCTCAGTTTATCTGACATAGTAAAAATCATCAGGAAGAACAGGGCTACAAAGGCAAGCATATCAATGGCCCTTTCAGTTATGACCGTACCAAATGATTTGTTGAATGGGATCTTCTCATATTGAGTGAGTATACCACATCTGCTCACTTCACCCAAACGAGGCAGGGCAAGATTTGCCAAATATCCAATCAGAACAGCCATATAAACATTCAACCTCCGGGGTTTATAACCCAATGGCTCCATTAGCATACGCCACCTTATTGCACGAACCCAATGGCTCAGCATTCCAAGCACTATTGCGAAAATTATCCATGAATAGTTGGCAATCTTAAGAGCCTCAATGATATCTTGTTTCTGATCAGCAGTAAGATTTCGTAGAAAAAGCCAAATAAAGAAAATTCCTATACCCAGGAAGAAAGAAAATCGAAGAATAACAAGAATGTTCTTTTTCAAATCTATTTAACTATTTTGTTATGCTGGTCAGGAAACACAATGGCCGGTTTATGACTTTTTGCTTCTTCAGGGGTCATCTGAGCAAACGCGGCTATGATTACCAAATCACCAGTAACAGCCTTCCGGGCAGCGGCACCGTTAAGTGAAATCATTCCAGAGCCTCTTAATCCTTTGATTACATAAGTTTCAAGCCTTTCACCATTGTTGATATTAAGAACCTGAACTTTCTCAAATTCAATAAGATTAGCAGCATCCATAAGATCTTCATCTATGCCGATACTGCCTATATAATGCACATTGGCCTCTGTAATAGTGGCTCTGTGTATTTTTGATTTTAAGATTTCTAGAGTCATAGATTTGCAAAAATACTAAAATAATCGAATATTATCGATAAGACGTATTTCACCGGCATATACAGCAATAAAGCCATAATCATTTTGCTCAATTTTTCCCCGCCTTTGTTGCAGTGATTCGCCATTGGCCACTTTAAAATACTCAAGTTCCAATAATTGGTGTTTACTGAATGAATCATACATCCATGATTCCAATTCCTCAGCAGTCATAGAACTTGCTTTATTCCTTGCTTCAAGCAATTGAGCGTAAATAAATGGCGCAGCTTCACGCATTTCAGGTGTAAGTCGTGCATTACGTGAACTCCTCGCCAATCCATCATCTTCGCGACTTATAGGACAAGGTTCTATTTGAACAGGCAAGGTTAAATCCCTGACAAGGGTTTTAATAATTTGCAATTGCTGGAAATCCTTTTCACCGAAATATGCTTTATGAGGCATCACAATCTCAAACAGTTTCCTCACAACAACAGCCACTCCATTAAAGTGTCCCGGCCTGAATTCACCTTCCATCACAGTACTCAATGATCCAAAATCATAAGTTGTGGTGACCGGCTCAGGGTACATCTCTTCAACAGAAGGTATAAAAACCACATCAACTCCGGCATTTTCAAGCATCTCCTTATCTCTTTGCAAATTTCGGGGATACTTTTCCAGATCAGACTGATTATTAAATTGAATAGGATTTACAAAAATACTTACTACCGTGAGGTCATTTTCAGCGACTGATCTTTCAACAAGTGAAATATGTCCAATATGCAAAGCCCCCATTGTAGGTACAAAGCCTATTGTTTTGTCCAACTCCTGTTGATGCTGTATGTATGAGTTAATATCTATTATTTTATCAAAAACTTTCATTATTGAACTACTTAAAAGTTACTTCTGCTTCATCAAGTTAACCAGGTCCTTCTCCAATGATTCCACTGGTGTTTCAATAATCCGACCAATCTCTTCTCCTTTTGAGGTAAAGATGAAAGTTGGAACAAGAGTAATTTCAAAATCAGCCAAACAGAATTCATCAGCTTTTTTATCGCGGTCAACACTTACCATAAATATCTTTGAAGCAGGGTAATCCACCAAATCAATTATTTTGTAAAAGTGAGGTACATGCTCCTTACTATCACCACACCAGGTACCTAAAACTACAAATACGTTAGGAAGCTTTTCCTTATTGGTAATAAGATAATTGATGGCTGCTGTATCAGGAGTGTAAAGGTCATACTCTTCAGTAAACCAGGTGCCGATATTTTTCAGTCCTTCTCTCGAAACGGCACCTAATAATATATCGTTACCTGTTTTAGTATCTTTTACTATTTTGTCAACTTCCTGCGCAAAAATTGACGATCCGGCAAGCAGATTAAAAGATACCAGCATTATTAAAAGTTTATTTTTCATGAGCAAAATCTCTGTTTTTAACATCAAATGACTAAAAATGGCTGCAAAGTTATGAAAAGGTTTAATGGCTATTATGTTGTATAATCAAATGCTACTATATTCAGAGTTAAATTGAACTAAATTGCTTTTAAAGGGTTATAGTAGATCAAAAATAATACCAGGTTTATTTTTTAAAGATCAGATTATCAGAATACTAAAATAAAAGACAATAATTTTGCAATCTTTTGGTGATTGAGATTATATTTGCAGCCTCAATTATCAAAAACAGACTATAATTACACTTGAAATGACAAAAATTGGAATTTTTTACGGGGGAAGTCTTAAGGGAAGTACATATAAAACAGCCAAGACCATCAGTGATCATTTTGGTGAGAACACGGTGTCGTTGCACAATGTAAACCAAGCAACGCGTGAAGATCTTGAAAACTACAATTATTTAATCCTGGGCACTTCAGCCTGGGGAATAGGTGAAATGCACCAGGATTGGGAAAGATTCATTGATGTATTGGCTGAAGCAAATCTGGATGACAAAAAGGTTGCTTTGTTTGGTTTGGGAGACCAGATAGAATATCCTGAAAGCTTTGTTGATGGAATGGGCACCGTTTTTTGCAGACTTCCAAAAAAAGAGAATGTTGTTGGTTTCTGGCCAACTAAAGGATACTCATTCTATTATTCAACTGCTGAAATGGATGGGAAATTTGTAGGATTGGCAATAGATGAAGACAGTCAACCTGAACTGACCGAAGAAAGAATCACCAAGTGGGTTGAGCAGTTGAAGAAAGAGTTTCAGTTTAATTAAACTGATCCTATTTACTGATTGACTTTATATCAAAGACTATTAATCAATGTAATCGGGCCGTTGAAGTAAGTATTTTTCTATCTTTGCTCTCTTACTTTTCAACAAGGCTACCGATATGTTTAAGAAGACTTTGAGCATCATTATAATATTTTTATCATCCCTTTCACTCTTCAGTCAGAACTACCCTTCTGTTGATTCATTGAGAAAGCATGTAGGCTATCTCGCATCTGAAGAATTAGGAGGCAGGAAGGCCGGAACAACAGGTGATTCACTTGCCGCTACATATATTCGAAACCATTTTATTGCATCAGGACTTGATGTAAAATACAATAATGGATTTCAGTATTTTTCACTTATTACGGATGTTAAAGGCGGTTTGGAAAATCGTTTAAATGTTGATGGTAAAGAATTTGTTTATGAAACCGATTTTCAACCATTCTCCTTCTCTACCTCAGGAAATCTGACTGCACCGGTTGTTTTCGCCAGTTTCGGCATTACCGGTCAGAGCGACAGCTTAATATGGGATGACTATGAATCTATTGATGTCAAGGATAAGTGGGTATTGATTGTCAGAGGCGATCCGGAACCTGATAATCCAACGAGTGCTTTTATACCTATGGCCTCCGACAGGGCCAAAGCTCTAACTGCCAAGGATAAAGGTGCTAAAGGTGTTTTACTGGTGTCTCCATCATCAATTGACAGATCTGACCGCACTGTAGATATTACTTTTGACAAATCAGTATCTGATGCTGGGTTGCCGGTAATAAGCATCACCAGGAAATTAGCATCTTATATATTAGGATTACCTACTACTTCCATTGATTCCCTTGAGAAAACAATGATAAGTAAAAAGCAGTCCATTGTATTTAACGTAAACTCAAAGGTTGAAGCAACAACTCAAATAGTCAGGGAAAAAGCCATATCTAGAAACATTGTTGCAACATTGGTTGGTAATGATCCTTTACTTAAGGATGAATATATAGTTATTGGTGCCCACTATGATCACTTGGGAATGGGTGGAAATGCATCGGGGTCAAGAGTTCCTGATGAGATTGCCGTACATGGTGGTGCTGACGATAATGCTTCAGGAGTAGCTTCTTTATTGGAGTTGGCAAACTACTTTTCCAAAACTGAAAACCGCCCTTCAAGAAGTATAATTTTTGTTTCATTTGGAGCTGAGGAGATGGGTATCATCGGAGCCCGTTACTTTGTTGAGCATCCCCCTGTGGATATTAAATCCATCAAGGCTATGGTCAATCTTGACATGGTTGGAAGGATGAAAATAAAGAATGAAACGGATGAACCTACCTTGAGTATTTCAGGCACCGGCACTTCAAATGTAACCGATTCCATTCTCAATATACTTGAAACAAACAGAACATTTAAACTAAAGCGTATTCCTGATGGTTACGGGCCATCTGATCATGCAGCCTTCTATACTGCCGGCATCCCGGTATTGTTTTTAACCACCGGAGCTCATGGTGACTATCATACACCACTTGACACACCTGACAAAATTAATTATCAGGGACAGGCAGATGTTACACTTTTTACGGCTGATTTGGTAAAAGCTTTTGGTATTCTTGAGAAAGCCCCGATATTTGCTGAGGCCGGAGCAAAGAAGGAGTCAGGACATTATGGCCGTAATTTAAAAGTCACCCTCGGTATTATGCCCGATGTTTCAGGTGCTGAAACATCGGGTGGAATGAAAGTGGAGGGTACTCGTAAAGATGCCCCTGCTGCCAGAGCCGGAATGCAGAAAGGCGATATTATTACGGCAATTAATGGTATGAAAGTGGCTAATATTTATGATTATATGAGCAGATTAGGCAAACTTAAACCGGGCGAAACAGTGAATGTTGAGATCCTTAGGAATAATGTTACTGAGATCCTAATCATTCAATTATAGAACATTTATTGAGCCAAACAGGCTACCTAACCTGAATACTTATGGTTAATATTCTAACAGCAGAAACAATTTTTAAATTTCTCAAATTTGGAGTTGTAGGATTTTCAGGCGTCTTTGTTGATTTTGGTTTTACTTATTTGTGTAAAGAAAAACTAAAGATTCAGAAGTACATTTCAAATGCTATAGGATTTACAATAGCTGCCAGCAGTAATTATATTTTAAATCGTGTATGGACTTTCAGAAGCCATAATCCGGAGATATTTCTGGAATATGGCCGTTTCCTTGGAATTTCATTAATCGGCTTGCTGATAAATACCCTGGTAATCTACCTGCTGGTTTCAAAAACCAAGACAAATTTTTACCTGGCCAAACTCGTTGCAATATTCATTGTAACTATCTGGAATTTTCTGGTAAACCTGAATTATACTTTTGTCAGTCCGGTTTAATGAGTTTTGGTAAGCGAAGCAGGTGTTGCAATTATAAAATCAGCTTTATTTAAGTTTTCCTCATTAAGCTTATCAATAACCTTCTGCTCCACAGAACTTATAGTCATTATCTTCAAGTCAGGCCTGGCATCTAGCAGATACCACATTATGCCCTGAAAGTCATCAGAATGATACGTTCCATGAAAATGAATGAAAGTAGAACCTGGCTTTAGATTTTTCAGAATAAAATAGGCCATTGTTGCATCCTTTATTGCCTGGGCTTTAGGCAGATTCTGATTCGTATGGCTGCTTCCCTCCATCATTGTAAGCATTGATTTATATCCTGAAAGTTCTGCATCATACTTTACGGGTAAAGGGGCTATTAATCCTTTTGCTTCTGAATCAAGGCTGTTCAATCCTTCAAATCCTTCACGATTTACCAGTGAAGCATAACGTCGCGGGATATTGGTAGCAATAAAATGAATACTACTATCACGTGCCATTACCAATAAGGGCTTGTAATCAGTTTTATAATTTGGCCATAGACGAGCCTCAGCCTCGAAATTCCTATCGTTTACCTTACCCTGCAGATATTCGCTAATGATAAGGGAATTATCAGATTCAAACATCTCGGCTCCCATTATGAGCTTATTCCCTATTTCCTGATATAGTGCTTTTGATAACTCAAGTTGAAGCCAGTGATTAATTGGATTATTATGCAGCTCACCAAACAATACTACATCAGCATCAAGGGCTTTAGCAACCAGTTTCCTGAAGTTCGTTTCATCACCCTTCTTATTAAATATTTTATATGCATCCTGATTCCGGTCCATCGACATAAATAAAACGGCCAGTACAACGAAAAGTAATATCTTTTTCATCTTGTTAAATTAAAGTAGGAAGGACAAATATACCTTAAAATGAGATTCCAATAGAATCCATTTTACTTATCATCCCTTTAATATCCATTCATCTATCTTTCAACATCCTTATTATTCAGTTTTATAGGTTACTAAATGGATATTTGATGGATGTTATACCGATGTTATAGAAAACCAATCCAAAACAAATCTCAATATCTACTATGTAACTGTAATTTCCTTATCCGTGATATAATAAATATTCATACGATATTTAATCTGTATTTATTTGATGATTTCACGAATTTTATTCAGTATATATTCTGATTTTTTTCGATATTTACACAAGAATTACTCGATATTCACTCAGTGTTTACTCATATAAACCTATCAACCAATGGCACGCGTTTATTCTGAATTCCCTCTCTCGGGCAGACATGGCAACATTGTTTATTTCACCCGGAATGGTAAAACCTTTATGAAAGAGTATCATGAACCTAAAGATCCAAAGACAGAAAACCAACTTAAAAGCAGAGCAAGGTTCAGGGCTGCTGGGAAATTTCTTAAACAGTTCAAGAATGTGATAAGAAAAGGTTACCAAGCTCCGGTTAATTATACCTCATCATATATGGAAGCTCAGAAATTTATTCTTGACAATTGCTTGATACCCGTAGAGCCTCCTACTGATGGCAATGAATTCCAATTTGAAATTGACATCCCATCTCTTAAACTTTCAAGGGGTAAAATTACTCCTCCTGATATAAGGAAGATTGAAAGAATTGAAAATGAATTATCACTTGAATGGGATAAGAGTCTGGGGCCTCCTCCAAACAGACATTTCGATAGTTTAAACATTGTAGCTTATGTGGAGGGTCAAAAAGTTGTATGGCTGTCTGATATAGGTGCCCGTCAAAACGGTGAAGGTAAAGGTTATCTTCCTCAGGGAATTAATGAAATTGTCCACCTATGGACTTTTTTCTCTAATGAACAGAAATCCATGAAATCAAGTCAGGAAAATATATCTGATTCAATTTACCTGGGTGTTTTCTAATAATTTAAGTTTAACTGAACATTCTCTTCAATGCTTCATGAGTGATAAGCTCCACCGGATAGTACTATTCAATGAAGCTGCACCCTCTTTTGCAATTATTGGTTTATGGCAGGAAGTCAGCATTAAAGGTAAATGGCAATAGTGCCTTGATGCTATCAACAATAATGGTTTTTCCGGATTCAGATGAGAAGATGATTTCAATTTTGCTACCCTGACGGTGTTCGTATTCAGCTATAACCTGCCGGCAAGCACCACAGGGGGAAACCGGTTGAATGACACTCCCATTTTTTGTCTTTACAGCTATGGCCAGCTTTTCTATCCGGGTACTGATATTTTGTGACATAGCAGAGAAGATGGCTACCCGTTCAGCACAAAGACCTGATGGGTAAGCTGCATTTTCCTGATTATTTCCTGTAACTATTCTGCCATCATTACACTTAACAGCTGCTCCTACACTAAAGCCTGAATAGGGTGAATATGAATGAAGGCATGCTTGCCGGGCTTCTGAAAGTACATGTTTATTCTCTTCATCTAGCTCATTAATACTTTCAAATTCTGTATACTTAATATTAAGATCCTGCTCTTTCATTTTTATAAGGCTTAGTCGGGTGCGGTTAACAAAGCTAATCAGTTTTTTTTAAATTTCAGTAAAAATGTGATTTATTAAAATCTAATGAGCCTTTGTATTAAATACGCGAATTATCATCCACCTCTTTTCTCACCCCGAAAAGTAAAAGCGCGCTGAAGAAGGCAAAAAAGGTGACACCAGCCTGAGTTTCAAGTGTGTCCTCTGTTAAAAAGGAGATAAAGGCAATAATAAAGAAGGTGAAATAGTAGTAGTTTGAAAATTTCCTTAAGTAAATTGCCGGATACAGCAGTGAAAACATAAAAATCAGCAAACCGGTCAATCCAAAAGCAATAGCTATGGCAAAAAACTGATTATGCGACCGATGCCTGAATTCGGGCAGCAGTATTGAGTTTGTTTCATTGTAGGCTTGATCAAACACATTCTGGATATCACCGGTACCATATCCAAAAACAGGCTTGTTTTTAATGATATATACTGATGTTTTCCAATATTCAATTCTTTGCATGAATGATGAGGCATTGGGATTTTTATCAAACCTGTATGATTTATATCCTTGAAGAACCTGTTCAATCCGTGCTCTGATGTTGAAACTTTCTAGGTAATTTGCGTTTGCCACCCCATCTTCAATCTGCCTGATCTCATCAGCCGAAAGCTTATTTACTCCTTCGGCGTCCTTCCTATATCCTTTTGAATGCAAGTATCTTATGAGAGTATGGCTGAGATTTTGACCCTTATTGTCATAACCATCATAATCAAGCCTACTCCTGTTATTCCAACTATTTCTGAGCTCTGTAGCAGAAAGATAAAGTCCGACATATTTTCCATTTTCTATCCCATAACCGGCTGTATCATGTACATAAGGATTGCCGTTAGGAGTCAATTTCTCAAGTTGACTAAAATCAACCTTTTTTGCTACCGTAACATCCTTATAGATATCAGAAATGTAATGCCAAAATGTAAAGCCCAATAGAGAAAACAATAAAATTGTGGGAATGAATAACTTCTTTCTCTTCAAGCTGTATACAATAAATAAAGCAACAAGTAGCAATCCTGTGATTATAATTCCGGTTAACGACTTAAGAATAAATAAAAAAACCACTAACCAAATTATTGACAAAGTAATGGATACTTTAGCTAATAGGCTCTTGTACACATTCTTAACCAAAAAACCTAATAAAATAAAAATCGAAAAGCTGATAAATAAGCCAAAACGAATATGTGAAATGAAAACACTGATTTCTCTGGGATCACTGATATTTAAATTCACTTTTACATATAGACTTATCAAGCTTGCTGCTATTACAGACAGGCAAAAGAATAATAAGATGTTAATTAATCGGGAATGATTGAGTGCCTTGGTTGAAGCTAATAAAATTGGCAAACTCAATAAAGGAAGCTTCACTCTCAGGTCATTGAGGGCATAATTTAAGTCGGCAGAATAAAACAGGCCTATTAAATGCATTACATAAATTGCCAGGAAAACCAGAAGTACATGATTACTGATCACCATTCTAAATTTACCGCGAAGGTTATCAGACAACGCTTTGAGGTAATTTTTCAGCTTTTGATTTTCTGTACGAGAGGCGAAACTGAAATCAGCGCCTTCAAAAATCCAGAAGCCAAACAATAGGAATTGAGAAACACTCATTCCAAATTCTGAAAGAGGTATGCTTACCACCAAAAGAATAATGATAAAGAAAACCCATAAAGTGACCCCTCCATGGATAATCTTATTTTGAATCATGGCTAAAGTATTCCGTGATTCTTTCATTCCGGAACTATGATTTTGTACGACTAACAATGATACTTCCGTCGAGGATACCATTGTATTTCCCCTGATCTTTCAATAATTCACGAGCAGACTGAACTTCAATGTCATCAGTTATAGCTGCTTCAACTCTGCCTTTTTGATTAAAATATCTGGCTACAATTTCGTTTTTAAGAATTCGTTCAATTTCAGGTCTGAATTTCAGAAGATCAGATTGTTTGTTGTGCATCATCTTAGATTCCAGCAATTGAAATTCTTCCTTTAAATCATCAAAATACTTCTCACTTGTGGCAGTATTTTTCAACTCCGCCAGCAGTCGTTCACTGCGGCTTGTATAATCATAATCCTTATCCTGCAACCAATTAACGAAGTCGTTGAAGATCTCATCAGTAATCATGAAATCTTTAGCAGCAGGAATTGAGTCGTAATTTGAACGGAATTTATTGGCATAGTCGAAAAACAGATATTTTGTCAACAGGCTGATGGTGATATTACTATATTGAGGCTGTTCAACCATCATATCAGGGTGAATGCCGGCACCGTCAAAAACTGTTCGACCACCCTTGGTTTTGAAAGGATTGGTAAGGGAATCAGGAATACTTACAACACGACCAAGGCTGTCACGATGTCCATAATCAATTGACTGAATGCACCTGCCACTAGGGATATAATATTTGGCAACGGTAACCTTCATTTGAGTATTATACGACAATGGGATGATATTTTGTACCAATCCCTTTCCAAATGTTCGTTCTCCAATAATAACACCTCTGTCAAGGTCTTGAATGGCACCAGCCACAATTTCAGATGCCGATGCACTCATTCCGTTCACTAATACAACCAGGGGCAGGTTAGGTTCCATAGGTTGAATAATAGTCTTGTACGACTTATTCCGATCGGGGGTTTTACCTTTGGTACTCACCACCATTTCACCTTTTTTCACAAAGAGGTTGGTTATAGTAACAGCCTCATTTAACAGGCCTCCGCCATTGTCTCTCAAGTCGAGGATCAGACCTGTTAAATTGCCACTTTCTTTAAGTTTAACAAGGGCGTCCTTAACTTCCTTTCCAGAATTCTGGGTAAAGCCGGTGAGTTTAATATAACCGGTTCCATCATCAAACAGTGAAGAATAAGCGACATTGGGAATTGAAACGTTTTCCCGGATCACAGTTTTATCCAATTTTGTACCATTTCTATCAATGCGGAGGTCAAGCTTAGTACCGGGTTGGCCTTTTAACAACAGACTAACATCACTTACAGATTTGTTAGTAGCATCCTTGTCGTTAATACTGAGTATTTTGTCGCCGGCTTGCAGCCCTGCTTTAAGTGCGGGCGAATTTTCATAAGGCTCTGAAATAACCACTGTATTACCCTGTTTATGAATCAATGCTCCAATGCCACCATATTGGCCGGTAGTCATAAAGGCATAATCTTCAATCTCAGCTTCTGAAATAAAAACAGTATAAGGATCAAGCTCATTGAGCATTGCATCAATACCGGTTTTCATCAGATCACCATAGTTCAGTTCATCAACATAGTTGTTGTTCAACTCCTTATAGACAGTAGTAAGAATATCAAGGTTTTTCGAGATTTCGAAGGATGAGTTATTATTAACCTGAGCTGATAATCCAAGCTGCAGCCCTACAATAAATACTAGAATTAACTTGAGTGATTTCATGATATTTAGATTTATATTTTTATCAAGGCACCGGATCATAACCACTTCCGCCCCATGGATTACAAGAGGCGATTCGTTTAATAGTCATCCAGCCACCTTTAAACGGGCCATATTTTTTAAGTGCTTCAATGCCATAAGCAGAACAACTTGGTGTATACCTGCATGATGGGGGTAAATAAGGAGAAATCACCAACTGGTAAAACCGAATTATTCCAATAAATACCTTAGCCAGCAATTTTTTCATAGTCCTTAATTAAACGGTGAAACAGATCAATTATTATAGGCTCCAATACTCCCTTTTCGGGTATTTCATTACCTGTGTAAATAATTCCAAGATAGCATTTACGGCTTTTTAATTCATCTTCCAGAATGAATTTATGGAGTCGGAAACACTCTCTTAGCAATCGTTTAATCCTGTTCCTGTCAACAGCCCTCTTAAATCTATGCTTTGAAACGCTGATGACCACTTTAACTTTAAGGTGGTCATCCCAATTTGCCGGTATCCACTTTAACTTAACGGGGTATTTATAAACTACATAGCCCTCCTTAAACAAACTGTTGATAGCCAAAGTGCTGCATAATCGTTCAGATTTAACAAATGTTGGCATATCTTCCCATTTAGGGGTATTATCATATAACAGGGCTATTTTGCCTTGTTATTTGTTGAAACAAACATTTCAATTGCTTTTGCCATTGAAGGAGCAACAGCATTAGGGCCTTCAAAAGTAATTTTTAAACCAGCTTCATTGGCAGCTGTGGCGGTAGACGATCCGGAAACTGCAATACCTGTTTCACCCTGAACATAGTCAGGAAAGTTTTTAAACAATGACTTTATACCGGCAGGACTGAAGAATACTAACAAATCATACTTCTTAATATCAAGGAAAGTCATGTCCTCTGATACTGTGCGATACATTGTTGCCTTAACGTAACAAATTTTATTTGCATCCAATATATCTGACAACTCATTGTTGTGCTCTTCACTGCAGGGTAATAAGAATTTTTCAGCTTTATGCCTTTTTATAAGTTCAATCAGATCATTGACATTATTTTGGGTAGCATAAAAAATTCTGCGCTTCCTGAATTGAATATACTTCTGTAAATAAAACGCTATTGAGTCAGTAGAACAGAAATATTTCATACTGTCGGAAATCTCAGTGCGTAACTCATTAGCTAAACGAAAATAGTGGTCCACACCGTTCTTACTGGTAAAAATAATAGCAGTATGATCTGTCAGCCTCACTTTGCTTTCCTTACGAAAATCAATAGAACTAAAACCATCAATTCTAAAGAACTTGTAGAAATCTATAGAAACATTATGCTTTTTAATGATCTCATAGTAGGGAGACTTTTCCAGATCAGCCGGTTTGGGTTGAGAAATTAAAATGTTCTTAATCTTCAAAGCAGTAAAGATTTAATGTTCAACGCTACTTAAAAAGATTTGCCTAAAGCCTTGCAAATATTAACTTATAAACAATTTATAGATAACAAGAATCGGCAAAAATTCGAGGGTGCAAAGATACAAAAATAAATAGACAAGCGGAAACGATTGCGCTGATAGTCCAACAAAAATACTTCTAATAATTTTTAATGTTAAACCTAATGCAAAAACTGCAACAGCAATGTATAAACTCACTATGCTATCACCATAATGACCTGCAATTAGAAATGGGAATGCAATTATTCCTGTTGCTACATTATAAATAATATTTGTAACCATATACTCAAATGATTCATTCTTAGTACGGAAAATTTTTTCGCTAATATTAATAAATGACAATTTCAATAACCATAGTATCAATATGGCACTAACGAGAACTGAGAATTTGAGGAAGGGGCTATCAGCCCATGGTATGTCAATATTATAAGGTCGAATAATCAGCATGATAAGCGTTGAGAGGCTCACTATATAGAGAAACATCAGAGCGGGTGTAATCCGTTCATGAATAACATCACCATCACGAAGCATTTGGTTCACATTGTGCCGGGCAATAACAGCCTTAAAAAACTGAGTGACACGTTTACCTCCTTCATACTTAATCCAGGTTAGAATAAACAGGCATAATATGAACAGCCCTGTCAACCAGTCCATATTTATTTCATCCCTCACTATCGGCTGAATTTCAACCGGTTTGGATTTATATGGAACAAATACTGATGGCCTGGTATAAACCTGTATTTGCGAAGTGTCAATCGGCTCAGGTAAAACTATTTCCTTAAGCTCGAATACGAAATTTGAATCAGGCTTCTTAAGGTTTATGCTATCATAGAGAAAATCCACATACAACTCCTGCGCAACCAATGTATCAGTATTGGCAATATAAGGCAATGGAGTGTTGAATTGTGGAAGTGTGATAAGTTCCTCTTGCATATTGATGCAAAATTAGGCTTTTAAGGAATGGAACAATCCTTTGCAGTTTAAAAAAAATCTTGTACGTTTGAAGACTTTTAAATTAGAAACTCCAATGACTCCAAGTTTCAATCCCAGAGACAATTACAACAAAACACGTAAGAATGCCGGTTACGTAAAAAGAAAAGATGCCACTCAATCTGACTATGACAGGATAGGTTTCATGTCAGGATTAGAAGTACACCAACAATTAAAAACAAAAGAAAAACTATTCTGCCATTGTCCTGCAGGAAGATATCATAAACCGGATATATTTGATGCAGAGGTAATTCGACACATGAGGCCCACCTTAAGCGAACTGGGTGAGTATGATGGAACCGCTTTGATGGAGTTCAAAACCAGAAAAAATATTATTTACAGGTTAAAGAATGAAACAACCTGTACTTATGAAGTTGACGATACGCCGCCATTTCCGGTCAACAGGGAAGCATTGCAGATAGCAATAGAGATTTCATTACTGTCAAAACTCAATATTGTTGGTGAGGTACACATCACCCGAAAACAATACCTTGATGGTAGCATTCCAACCGGGTTCCAACGAACCGCAATCATTGGTGTTGAAGGTATGCTCCCGCTACCTAAAAAGAATATCAGGTTGATTCAATTAAGCCTTGAAGAAGATGCTTGTCGTGAGGTTTCAGATATTGGACATACACGTATATACAGAACTGACCGGCTTGGAATGCCGCTGATTGAGACGGTTACATACCCTGAAATGGTTAATCCTGATGAGGTTAAAGAAGTATGTGATTATATCAGGTTCCTTAATAGAAGTACCGGTAAGGTCAGGACTGGAATTGGAGCCGGACGGCAAGATGTTAATGTGAGTTGTCGCGGAGGATCACGTGTTGAAATTAAAGGGGTTGCACATACCAGGTGGATTCCTGAACTCACACATAATGAATGTTACCGCCAATGGTCACTGCTCCTACTACGTGACGAACTGTTAAAAAGAATTAGCAATACAGATAAATGGAAAATTAGTCACATAGTACTTGATTATCACGATTATAAGTTTGAATATGGTCCAATTAAAGATGCGAAAGAACAGCAATTTGAGATTGTGGCTGTTAATCTTCCGGGATTTAAATCGGCATTAAGTCATTTCACCCAACCGGGAAGAATGTTTGCAGATGAAATCAGTGAACGACTGAAAGTCATTGCCTGTATTGAACATCCTAACATGATTCATAGTGAAGTGTTTGAGATGTCAATTCCTGAAAAGGAATTTGAAAGCATAAAATCTAAGCTCAAAGCCAATGATAATGATGCACAGATTATTTTCTGGGGGCCAAAGGATGATATCAAAACAGCACTGGAAACCATTGAAGAAAGATGCCAGATGGCATTCAAAGGCATACCACCTGAAACACGGAAGTCAATAGAGGGTGGGACTACGATTTTTGAAAGAGTATTACCGGGAGCTGACAGAATGTATCCTGATACTGACTCTGCTCCTATTCCACTTGAAGATTCATATATTGAAGAGTTGAGCACCAAACTGCCACAGGAAGTAATTGAACGGTATCATATTCTTAAAAATTGGGGAGCGCCCGAAGATACCTATACATATATCTTTAAGAAAGACCTGTTCCCGTTAATTGAGAGGATTATTAAAGAATTAGACTATAATCCGGTATTTGTAACAACACTCTTTGGCCATAAACTTAAATTCGTTGAAGGACAGATAAAGCCGGTGGCTGAGTTTAATTACAAAATCATTTATGCACTTTTAAAGTATCTGAAGGAACAGAAATTACATCCAGAATTAGCATGGCGAATGTTGCCAATAGTTTATGAACATCCAAAGATAGATTTTGAATCAATACTGGAAAGCATCAAGTTCAAACGTATTCCTTCAGAGGAAATCATGGCAAAAGTTCCATTTCTGAAATCGAAATATGCTGAAATCAGAAAGTCGGATGATATCAAAAATGAGCACGTTTGGATAATGGGCCAATTAAGGAAAATGGCAATAGGGAATATTAACCTTAGTGAACTTTCTAAAATGATTCAATCACTGTAAAAATTAAAGTAATGTCAGACGATATATTTCAAGGTTATAAAGGAGCGGCACTAAATATACTTAAAAAATTTAATGTTAGAGTTTGGGGACAAGCTGAGGTTCAGACTACAAGAGGATTATTTCAGGGGACTATCCTTCCACGAAGTGAAAATGATGATGACAAGCATATAGTCATGAAGATTATCACCGGTTATAATATCGGGATTGATGTTCTCACAATAACCGGCATGAAAGAAACCGGTTACAAGAAAGCGAATTATAAAATACCTGAAAAGGAATTCCCTTATTCAGAGGGATTACCAAAAGTGAAGTTAATTGGCACCGGAGGTACCATTGCTTCAAGATTGGACTACCGGACAGGGGCTGTAATTCCCGCCTTTTCACCCGGAGAATTGTATGGTGCTGTACCTGAATTGGCCGATATTTGCAACCTGACCACCGAGAAGGTATTTGCTGTGTTTAGCGAAAATATGGCTCCCGACAATTATAAGAAACTTGCCATTGCTATAGGTAAAGAGATTGAGAAAGGGGTTGATGGAATTGTTATTGGACATGGTACTGACACCTTACACCATACGGCTGCAGCACTGACTTTCATGGTACAGGATTCACCGGTACCAATAGTTTTAGTAGGTTCTCAGCGCTCCTCTGATCGTCCAAGCTCAGATGCAGCCTTAAATCTCATGCATTCGTGCACAGCTGCCGGGCATGGTGACATTGCTGAAGTAATGGTATGTATGTTTGGACCTACCAGTGATGAGTATGGCTTTCTGCACCGCGGAACGCGCGTTAGGAAAATGCATTCATCATATCGCTCTACCTTCAGGACGATAGGCGATACACCTTTGGCTACGGTTACCAGAAAAGGAGTTGTCCCTATTAAAGAAAACTATAACCACCGTCGTAAAGATAGGAATGTGAAGATTCTGCCTTACTTTGAAGAGAAGGTGGCAATCATCTATTACTATCCAAATATGCAGCCTGATATCATTGACTCATTGGTGGCTAATGGTTATAAAGGTATTGTAATTGCGGGTACCGGTTTAGGGCATGTTAACAAACCATTGTATCCTGCCATTGAAAGAGCATACGCTGCCGGTGTGCATATGTATATGACAGTCCAGACTCTTTGGGGCTATGTTCACATGTTTGTATATGATACAGGACGTGATCTTATGGCAAAAGGTATCATTCCGGCAGGAAATATGTTGCCGGAAGCAGCGTACATCAAGTTAGGATGGGCATTAGGCCAAACTAATGATCGCGAAGAAGTCAAGAGATTAATGTTGACACCGGTTAATGATGAAATCACCATGCGTGAACCATATAATGGTTATTTGGTTTATCAGGGTGGTGTTAAGGAAGTTGATGACTTCGTAAGGAAGTTTCGTAAATAAACAGCTCTTCAATCAGCTAAATGAGGTATATCTTATTATTATTTGTTTTTGCAGTATCTGTCAGGATATCTGCTCAGGATTCAATTACCGTTGTACAATACAACTTATTGAATTATGGTAATTATACTGAATACTGCACTAACAGTAATAATAATCATGTAGCAAAAGAGGGATATCTGCGCACTATCATTGATTATTCCAAGCCCCAAATCTTTACTGTTAATGAGATTACCAGCCTGAATTTCTATCACGACCGTTTATTGACCGAAGTGATGAATGCCAATGGTCGTGGGTACTATAAAAGAACGCCGGCAACCAACTTTGCCGGTTCAGACATCATTAACATGATGTTTTATGACACTACCAAGCTGGCACTTCATTCAATGGCTGTTGTTCAATCATACATACGTGATATCAACCTGTACCGGTTGTATTATAAAACAGGCAATCTAACACACGGAGACACGATATTTATTAATTGTATTGTTGCCCATTTGAAAGCAAGTGATGGGATAGTTAATGCTGATATCAGGGCAGAAATGGCAGCAAATGTTATGGATTGGCTTACTGAGAATGCGAAGCCGGGAAATTATTTACTAATGGGTGATTTCAACCTATATACTGCCGAAGAAGAAGCATACCGGAATTTCACAGGATCATCAGGTGGCTCGTTTCAGTTCTTTGACCCTATCAATACACCCGGCGATTGGAATAACAACCCATCATTTGCCTCAGTGCATACACAATCAGTAACCGCTTCAGGCAATGGATGCCAGGCAAGCGGAGGCATGGATGACCGCTTTGATTTTATTCTTGCCACAGATGAAATTATGGAAGGATCACATAAAGTGAAATACGTCCCGGGCTCATATAAAGCCATAGGTCAGGATGGCAAGCATTATAATACTTCTATTACACTGCTCCCTAATAACTCAGTGCCATCAGATGTATTGACAGCACTGGGCAAAATGTCTGATCATTTACCCGTTACCATGAAGCTGGAGATCAAGGCTGAAGAACCGGGTGCAATTGCAGAAAGTATGCAATTTAGAAATCCTGTATTCACTAAGATTTCAAAATCAGAAGCAATTATCAGCTTTACACAAACCAACCCATCACTACTGGATATTAACATTCTTAACAGTGCAGGGCAGTTGATAGCTACGAAACAAGCAATGTCTATAAGTGGCTTTAATAAGATGTCATTATCAATTGGAGATCTAAAAGACGGTTTTTATCTGGTGAATATCCATAATAAGTATGGAGACCGGATAACATTTAAGCTTATCAAATAAAACCTACCTGATTCAGAATCAGAAATTCAGTTGCTGATAGATCTCCTTCCAGACCTGAACGCCCGTATCCAGTATAGTATCAGGAAAATCATAAAGTGGATTATGCAATGTTAATTGATTCACTCCACTGCCTATTCCAAATAAAGCACCTTTTGATTTTAATGTAAAATGAGCGAAGTCCTCTGACCATTTAAAAGGAGTGTTCAATTCTACCATTTCAACATCTAACCTATTGGCAGCATTTCTAACGAATGTAACTGCGTCATAGTGATTAACAGTTGCCGGGAAAACATCAGTCTATTTAATAGAGTATTTTAACTTTTGAAGAGTGGAGAGTTCTTCAACAGTATGCACAATATCAAGTGTAACAGCATCCATAACATTATCATCATAAGCACGTAATGTCAGCATAATAACTGCATCGGCAGGGCTGGTACCAAATGACGGAGCACCAAGAGAAGCATGAACAATAGTGATTAAAGAGTAATCGCTATTCTCTAAATTGCTATTAGCCAACAACGGTAATCTCCTTATCAGATCACTTAATACAATACCTGGACTGACACCTTTTTCAGGCTCTGATGCATGAGCATGAACACCTGATAGGTTAATTATAATACCTTTTGATGCGGCCGCAAATGTTTGATCCTTCAAAACAACAGTATTAACGGGAAAGCCTGGAAGATTATGTAATGCAAAGGAATAATCAGGTTTATAAGCTGCGAATTTTTCATCATTCAGCACACTTTGAGCACCACTACCAGTTTCCTCGGCCGGTTGGAAAAGTAAAATTATCTTCCCTTTTAAAGGAGGATTTTGAGCACAATATACACCAAAACCACAAAGCATGGTCATGTGACCATCATGGCCGCATTTATGAGCAACACCGGCAAATTTGGATGAATAAGGCAATTGATTCGTTTCCAAAATAGGGAGAGCATCCATATCGGCTCTGAAAATAACGGTATTACCTGGCTCACCACTATCAAATACGGCTAAAATGCCATGACCACCAATATTACGAAGCAATGTGTCAGGTTTTAATGATTCCAGCAACTCATAGATAATATTTGAAGTTTGTATCTCTGAGCCGGACAATTCAGGCATGCTATGAAGTTTGTGACGAAGCTCCGGTAAGTTGATCATTTTAGTATTCGAATTATTTAAGGCAGGACAAATATAATATGATTCTTTTAAAGCCAAAAAAGGCCGCCATAAGGGCAGCCTTTTTGTTATAAGATCGGCGACGACCTACTCTCCCACCTTGTTGGCA
>CALCQV010000094.1 GCA_937894795.1 uncultured Bacteroidales bacterium | reverse complement strand
ACAACCGGTTGTGATTGTGGATCAATATCCAAAAAGTCTTCACAAGCATAAAATGGCACCAGCCACAATGCTATTACCAGGATTTTGATATATCGTTTCATCTTCTTCAGCTTTTTAGAATTGTACATTTAAACCAACTATTATCGTCCTTGATTGCGGATAGGTTCCATAATCAAAACCCGTCTCAATTGCATTATTACCATACTGACTAACCTCAGGATCAAATCCACTGTAATTTGTGAATGTTAGAAGATTCTGGCCGGTTACATAAAGCGAGAGGAGTTTGAATACCTTATGGTTTTCAAGCAGCCTGTATGAGAGGGTAATGGATTTCAACCTCAAATATGAACCATCTTCAACAAATCTGGATGAATTCCTAACATTACTGGTATTCCCGTTTCCAATTGCCCTGGGAATATCTGTAATAGTATTGGTAGGTGTCCACCTTCTCAGAACATCAATTGATTGATTCTTGCTATCAAACATACCTTCAAGGTCTATCCTGGTTGAGTTGAACACGTCATTGCCATAACTGCCCTGAAGGAAGAAGCTGAAATCAAATTTCTTGTAATTGAATGAGTTTGTAACTCCAAAATAGAAGTCAGGCATACCTGAGCCAATTATTGTACGATCACCCGGATCAAGTATCCCATTCGCGTTATTGTCCTTATAGATAATATCGCCGGTTTCAGGATCCACACCTTCTGATATATAACCATAGAAAGTACCCAAACCTACTCCTTCTCTCAGTATTACGCCATATTCGTTATTGCTGTATACATGACCAAACGAGTAAACTTTGGTATAATCGAGTGAGAGTACCTCATTCTTATTGAATGACATGTTAAGATCAGTGTTCCACTTAAGGGTTTTAACAGTGTTGATTGAACTAATGCTGAATTCCACTCCTCTGTTCTCAATTTCACCGGCATTGGTGTTTATCGTGTTTATAGGCAAGGAGGAAGTTAACTTAACAGGAAGAATAACATCGTGCGTGTTTTTCTTATAGATATCAAGGGCTAAAACCAACCTTCCACTGAATGTGGTCAGGTCAATACCAAAATTCAACTGTTCAGTGGTTTCCCATTTAAGATCAGGATTTCCATATGAGGTATTGCTGATTGAGGGACCTGAAGCAGGATTTGTCGGCGGCCTTCTATTGAACGTAACACCACCTATATTGGAGTAATTGTTAATGCCCTCTACATTTCCGACAATACCCCAACCGGCCCGAAGTTTCAAATCATCAATAAAATTGATATTTTCCATGAATTTCTCGGAAGAAATTCGCCATGCTACGGAAGCTGAAGGCATATTACCCCATGGATTTGATAATTTTGATGTACCATCCCTTCTATAGTTTGCCAGGAAATAGTATTTACCGGCATAGTTATAGGTTATACGGCCCATGAAGGAAGCCATTGACCATTCCTGAATATCAGTACTTGCTGTTCCTATTACGTTTGCAGCATTAATGGTCTGTACACCATAATCAGCATTATAGTCAGTACCTTCCATATATGAACCATCGCTTCTGAACCTTTCAGCACTTGCACCTCCCATTATGGTAAAATTATGTTCGCCGAAAGAACGGACATAATCTATGGTATTATCCAATATCCACCTGCTCGACAATGATCTGTCGGCCCGGCCAATTCCATGTTGCTGTCTGCCATATACGGTTCTGATCGGATCCAGGTAATAATCCCACACATGTGTGTTTATCTCCACACCAAATTTTGGCCTGTAGTACAATCCTTCTATTATCCTTATCTCTGCACCCATGTTACCCGCCACCTGACGGTCAATGTTCTTCTGATCTGGGCCTTCCATATAGGCTACCGGATTCTCCCATGATGGTTGAAATGGATTGGGATCAAACCATCCAACCTGATTGGGGTCATCACTATATATATTCAGGAATGGTGGTGTGTTCAGCGCACTCATAATAACTCCACCTCTTCCCGAACTTAAATTGTCAGGCGTATCCTTTGAAGAAAATTGGGAAACCGACAAACCGGTGTTTATTTTTAACCATGGTCTTAGTTCATTATCCAGATTCAACCGAATTGAATAGCGGTCAAAGCTTGCCGGACGTACAATCCCCTCTTCTGTCAGGTAATTACCTGATATATAATATCTATTCTTACTGTCACCTCCACTAACTGATAGCTGATACGACTGCGTATGACCCGTTCCAAATACCTCATCGCTCCAATTGGTATATCCTGTTTCCGAAGGATCGATGCTACCCGGTGAGATTTCTTCCATCAGATCACGGTACTGCTTTGTAGTCAAAACATCAATCGGTTTTCTAAGGTTCGACATACCATAATAGGTATTGAAACTAATGAGTGGTTTGTTTTCTTCACCTCTTTTAGTGGTGATAATAACAACACCATTGGCACCACGTGAACCGTAGATTGCAGCTGATGTTGCATCTTTTAACACGGTCATATTGGCAATATCATTGGGATTCAGCCCCCTGATATCAGCACCAATGATTCCATCCACCACATACAATGGCTCATTTGATGATAAAACCGATGTTGCACCTCTAACCCTTACACTCATTGAAGCCCCGGGTTTTCCTGAATTTTGAACCACCTGCACCCCGGCTGCCTTACCCTGCAGAGCCTGCGCCGCTGATACAATAGGCCTTTCGGCAATCGCTTCCTCGTCCACAACAACCACTGCTGTACTTACATCCTTTTTTCTTTGAACACCATAGCCAATGACAATTACCTCATTCAATTCTGTAAGTTCTTCAACCAGTGTTACATTAATTGTGTTCTGTGTTCCAATTTGAATTTCTTGCGGTGTATAGCCTATAAAGCTAAAACGCAAGGTCCCCTGTCCGGCATTGAGGCTGTATTTCCCCTCCAAATCAGTAACAGTACCTGTACCAGTACCCACAAGCAATACTGTTACTCCGGGCAAACCTTGTCCGGCCTCGTCAGTAACGGTACCTGTAATCACCCTGCCCTGCGACCAGGCATAAAGGGTGAACAGGGATAAAAACAACAGTGTAATTATTTTTTTCATATCCTATTATATTGGTTTCTAATGACTATTCCATTATTAAAGTAGTTCTCAATTCATGCAGAAGCATTCATCTTGCTATTGTCTAATTGAATGTAATGCCTGTCGATTATCTGGTTGCTTCATTTGCATATACCCTAACATAATCAACTTCCATACGGGCAGTTGTTAGTGATGGTTCAATGCCATTTTTCAAATTGTTGGTTTCATATTGTGTATCACTCCCCCAGTTTCCACCCATTGCTATATTCATAATAATGAAGAAAGGTGAATCAAAGGGCCAGGTGTCTTCATTTTTTACTGACGGTTTATAGGTATAATACAATTTCCCATCCACCAGAAAATCAATCTTATCTGCTGTGCGGCTAGCTTCATAAGTGTGAAAATCAGTATTAAAATCGGGAACACCATATTCCATTTTATTCACAGTATTGCCATAACTTGATGTTGTATGCAGTGCGCACTGCACAACACCCGGATTTTTGCCTACATGTTCCATAACATCTATTTCACCACCGGCAGGCCAACCAAGCATATCAATATTCTCAGCCAAAAGCCATAAGGCCGGCCATGTGCCACTTCCTGATGGCAGTTTTGCTCTAAAAACAATTTTCCCGTAGGTAAAGTTGAATTTGTTTTTACTTTTTAATCTGGCTGATGTCCATTCATCACCATTCTTATGCGCTTCAATGATCAATGAACCATTCTCCTGACGACAATTAGCCAAATTATCGGTATAATTCTGCATTTCATTATTGCCATAGCCGGTTGCTCCAATATCATACAACCAGTAGGTGCTATCAGGCAATCCGGTGTCATTGAATTCATCACTCCATATCAGTGTTTCATCCTTTGAAGTGCAACTGACAGCAACTGTAAGCAGGACCAATAATTGGAAAATTTTCATGGTTACCATTATTTAAAAAATCAAGAGTGAGATATTTTAAATAATCTCACTCTTGATTTAAAAGAACTTAATACAAAAATTTACCTTTCAAGTATTACTGACCATGATGCACCATCGGCTGCATCACCATTAAGGTCAACTGTTAAGAATAAATACTCGTTAGTTCCATTATTGCCATAACCCAACACTTCATACCTGTTGGTTGGGAATCCGCCATTAGGAGCAGTGGAATTAGCATCATTCTCACCACCATACCATCCTTTGTAGAATCCAACAAAAGCAGCTTCAGCAGCACCATTGGTAAGAATAATATAAGGCCTGTCGCCATCAGTATTCAATACCCAACTGTGGATTGCCGATTTGAATGGGAAGTCCTGTGTTGCGAGCTCTGCATCAGTGTAACAACCTGCAGCTTGTCCTTTATAACCATCGTTACGGGCGCCACCATTGGTTTTATATTCATAAGCACCACCTGCGCTAAATATGAACTCATCATCCATGATACATGACCAGCCACCACCAGGCTGCATATCAACATATTCAACTTTCCACCAATCAGGATTACCGAGAGTTGAACCTACGAATATTGAAACAGCCTTATTTCGGATTTTCCATGCACCACCCTGTAAGAGTGCATCAGTTAAAGTATTAGGATCACCTAAAAAAATCATTTTAACACCTTCACTTGACCCATTGGCATTTGTTGCAGTCAGAGTGATATTGAATGCACCTGTGGTGGTATATGTATGGGTTGGATTTAATTCTGTGGAAGTCTGATTATCGCCAAAGTCCCACAGATAGCTGGTTGCATTGGTTGTATTGTTAGTTAGAGTAATGGTTGATCCTTCTAATACAAGATCGAAGTTAACAACAGGTTTAGGACCAACTAATGGAGGTTCGTCATTAGGATTATCGTAGTGAACCAAAATCACTCTCCAGTGGCCATTCCCATTGTCATATGTGGTTTCCAGTGCTAAAGTGTCTGTCGAACCTTCTGATAGTTTTGTAATCTTATAGGTTACTGATTCCTGTGGCAGTTTAACCTCCAGGTCTGTACCAATTTTTTGCAGACCAATAAATGCTCCAAGGCCGGTTACAGTCAAATTGCCTTCATCAATGGACCATTGGTGAGTGCCATTATTCCATGCAGATAAATCCTCACCATTCGGACCTCTCATGTCATCAGTTGAATTGCATCGGTCTTTCAGATCATCAGCAAATACTCCAGTTTCACCCCAATAATCACCCTTTGCATCAAAGACCATATCACCATTAGCTTTGAAAACCCATTCATCGTTAAGCATACATGGGCGGTTTCCTAGTTCATCATTGTTTCGGCCCATAGCCCACCAAATTTCTCCAGGATTAGCCTCAGGTCCACATTCAAGAGGATACCTTCCAGTAGAAACATCACGAAGGAGTTTCCAGGTTTTCTCTGTTCCCCCTGTTAATATTGTTAAAAGCTCATTGGCATTAACAATAGTGAGGGGTTGGGAAACCTGGTCTGTTCCTCCTTCACCGGTAGCTGTCAGTTTTACCTGGTACTCACCTGCGGCAGTGTAGGTATGAGTTGGATTGGTTTCAGTAGAAGTTCCGCCATCACCAAAATCCCAACTCAGTGATGTTGCATTCTGAGAAGTGCTCGTAAATGATACCATTAATGAATTCTCAGCATCAATGGTATAGGTAAATCCCGCTATTACTTCCTTTTTTGGATCATCATCATCCTTCTTACAGGATGAAATTACGGTAATTGCCAGGAGTGCTATAAGTACCCAGCTTAGTTTCAATGTTTGTTTCATGGTTTTTAGTTGGTTTTGTTTAAAATCAATGGTTTATAACTATAATTCTACTATAGCTTCAATTAAAAATTCCAACATCCGGCTACTTGCTTTTACTTTAATTATCAAACAAATAACACGGATAATCCACCAATTTACCTTACGTAATGTACAAAGATAACTCTGATTAGCCCATATAACAAATAATTGGACAATAATCTTTATAAAAACAGCTAATTTTTTTTAGAAAATGGTCATTTTTTCTCTTCTATGTTATAAATCAGACTATTTCACCCGGCAATGATCTTTATGACCGATTGTTTGTTTTAATGTGGTTCAAACAGTTATCTTTACATCATCAAATCATATCAGACATGAAATTATACAGGATCCTTCTGCTCATTTTATTGTTTGTTTCTGCAGCATTTCAGGCAAAAGCTCAGAATAAAACCATAAGTTACTCTCCTATTGTTAAAAAAGTAACTGTATATACTACCGCTGAAAATACCAATTATAGGCTTACACCAACCTCCAACGACTATTTCAAATCATTTGGTCAACCCCTTGAAACCCAGGTGTGCGTTTTTGTTGATCCTACTAAAACTTTTCAGGACTTCGTTGGTATTGGAGGTGCCATTACAGATGCTTCAGCCGAAACTTTTGCAAAACTACCTGTTGATATCCAGGAGCAGGTCTTAACTGCCTATTTTGATAAAGACAAGGGCATTGGTTATAATTTAATCAGAACCAATATCCATAGCTGCGACTTTTCAAGCGGCAGTTATACCTACATAGATGAAGGCGATACTGAATTAAAGAGTTTCAGCATCAAACACGATAAACAATTCAAAATTCCGCTGATTAAAAAAGCCATAAAAAAAGCGGGCGGCCATGTTACATTCTATGCCAGCCCATGGAGCCCGCCAGCATTTATGAAAAACACCAATAACATGCTGCAGGGTGGTAAACTGTTGCCTGAATTCTATCAGCCTTGGGCAAATTATTTCGTTAAATTCATCAGAAGCTATGAGGCTGAAGGAATACCCGTATGGGGCATTACCATTCAAAATGAACCAATGGCCAAACAAACCTGGGAAAGCTGCATTTTCACCGCTGAAGAAGAACGTGATTTCCTGGTTAATAATCTGGGCCCTACCATGCATAAAGAAGGACTGCAGGATGTGAAAATTATGATGTGGGATCATAACAGAGACCTGATATACCAGCGTGCACAAACTTACTTTTCTGACCCTGAAGTTAAAAAATATGCCTGGGGCCTGGGCTTTCACTGGTATGAAGACTGGAGTGGCGGAGATCCTATGTTTGATAACCTCAGGAAGGTAAAGGAAGCTTTTCCTGACATGCATCTGTTCTTTACCGAAGGCACAGCCGAAAACTTTGACTCAACTGAGTATAATATGTGGTTATTGGGCGAAGAGTATGGCGAGTCAATGATTCACGACTTCAATAATGGCGCCGAAGGATGGACTGACTGGAATATCCTTCTGGATGAAACCGGAGGTCCGAATCACGTTGGCAACTTCTGTTTCGCCCCCTTGCATGGCGATACACGAACCGGTCAGTTGAAATACACCAATTCCTATTTCTATATCGGTCACTTTTCAAAGTTTATCCAACCTGGCGCCAAAAGAATCATTGCTTCACCCAGTCGCAGTCAGCTGCTGTCAACAGCTTTCCTCAATCCCGATGGAACAGTGGTTGTTATTGTAATGAATCAAACGGACAAGGAAACCGATTACTTTCTGTGGGTAGATGGACAGGCTGTACCGGTAAAGAGTCTGCCTCACAGCATTGCCACTCTTGTGTTTTGATTACCTTTGCATGAGCTAATTTAGTTTATGTGTAAATTCTTTTCCTGTTTAAAAGATTATCGTCTTTTAACTTTACTGCTTATTTCCACGGCTCTAAGGTTAATCCTGGGCACCGTAGTTGAACTTGGCAATGACGAGGTTTATTATATCACCTATGCCCTTTACCCTGACCTGAGCCATTTTGACCATCCGCCCATGGTGGGATGGTTTATTCAACTATTTACCCTCAACCTCACCTTTGATGCTGAAGGCTGGATAAGGCTTGCCTCCATTGTATCAGGCACCTTGAATACCTTCATTCTTTACCTGATTGGAACCACCCTTGCCGACAGGCAAACCGGATGGTATGCTGCCCTTCTGTATAACGTATCAATATATGGATTCGTCATAACAGGAATCTTTATTATGCCTGATAGCCCCCAAATGCTGTTCTGGCTTTTGTCTATCCTATTCATAATACTGGCCATTGGCGATTCCAAATCAACGGATGATGTTAACACGCATGCTACAACACCTAAATACGACATTCAAGCAGGGTCAACTCCTCACACAGGTATCTCTGAAAAACGCAGGGCATTATACTTCCTGTTGGCAGGCATGACCACCGGATTGGCACTCTTATCAAAGTACACTTCCATTTTTATTATTGTTGGAACATTCTTCTATATCATAGCACATAAGGAATGGTTTGGCAAATGGTATACCTATGCTGCAATACTCATAGCTGTTTTATGTTTTTTGCCGGTACTCTACTGGAACTACCAAAATGATTTTATAAGCTTTACCTTTCATGGCGATAGGGTTGAGGTTACTGATAGATTATTCAGGCTTGATTCATTTGCCACTGAACTCGGAGGCCAGATCCTCTATAACAACCCATTTAATTTTGGAATAATAGTAGCCGCATTGATAAGCTTTTTCAGGAAAAAACCGGTCTTTAGGGATAATCGGCTGCAACTGCTGGTATATATTGCTTTACCTCTCATCCTCATATTTCTTGTCATATCGCTCTTCCGTTCCACCCTCCCCCACTGGTCAGGACCCGCCTACGTTACTTTAATACCTTTAGCGGCGCTTTTGCTCAGGCACTTTACCAAGTGTGGCCGGCTGGGAAAAGTGCTGCCAAATGCGCTTAAATGGAGTCTGGGCTTTATGGTCATATTTCTAACAGTAGCCCTGCTCCAGATATTCAACGGCACTTTTCTGAATAAAGGCATAGATCAGAAAACCGGCAAACGATTAGGCATTAAGGATATAACCCTTGATATGTACGGTTGGAAACAGTTGGGTATCGGTTTCAGCAAACTTTACCATGCTGATCTGCAAACAGGCATGATGGACTCAACTGCCGTAATCATCTCTCACCGTTGGTTCCCTGCAGCCAATATTGATTACTATGTTGCGCGTGATCTTGACATCAAAGTCCAAACCATGGCTCCTCTGGAACGAACACACAAGTATGCTTGGATTACAGGTTTCAGGGGAGGATTCCATAAGGGAATGGATGCCTATTTTATCTCCTCAAGCTACGACTATCAGAATCCTCATCATTTATATGATGACTATTTTACACTGGATAAAGCAGACACTATACCTATTTATCGTAATAAAGTTTTGGTAGAATACTACTATATTTGGAGAATGAGGGACTTAAAAAAGCTCCCTCCCACTGATTGGCAACCAAGATAAGATAAACTGTTAAATCATCTTAGCCGGATCAACCCACTCATCAAACTGCTCATCGGTAACCAAGCCCAGTTCAATGGCAGCCTGTCGCAATGTTGTTCCTTCAGCATGTGCTTTTTTGGCAATCTTGGCAGCATTCTCATAACCAATATGAGTATTCAGGGCAGTAACCAGCATGAGTGAGTTTTCAAGATTCTTCTTTATTACCGGCAGGTTTGCTTCAATACCAACAGCGCAGTTATTATTGAAGGAAACACAGGCATCGCCCAATAAACGAGCAGCCATCAGGAAATTGAAAATTATAACCGGCTTGAATACATTAAGCTGGAAATGACCGTGTGTAGCACCAACAGTAATGGCAGCATCACAACCAATTACCTGTGCACATACCATTGATAGTGCTTCATTTTGCGTAGGATTTACCTTACCCGGCATAATGGAAGAACCCGGTTCATTTGCCGGAAGGATGATTTCACCAATACCTGAACGCGGACCCGAAGCAAGCAGCCGGGTATCATTGGCAATCTTCATCAAACCAACGGCAAGTGTTTTCAAGGCACCTGATGATTCAACAAAAGCATCGTGTGCAGCCAGTGATTCAAATTTGTTAGGTGCGGTAACAAACGGGAAACCGGTCAATTCAGCAATCTTTTTAGCCACGAGTTCTGAATAACCCTTAGGCGTATTTATACCCGTACCCACAGCGGTACCACCAAGAGCCAGCTCACCTAGATGCGGTAAAGTGTTTTTGATTGCCTTGATACCATGCTCCATCTGAGCCACATAACCTGAAAACTCCTGTCCCAGGGTCAGTGGGGTAGCATCCATCAGGTGTGTCCTTCCAATCTTAACAATATCATTGAATGCCGATGCCTTTTTCATCAGGGTATCTTTAAGCACCTCAGCCCCCGGCAAAGTGGTTTCCATGAGCATTTTATAGGCTGCAATAGACATTGCCGTTGGGAAGGTATCATTTGACGATTGCGATTTATTGACATCATCATTTGGATGAACAGGACTTTTACCTTCACCGAGTACGCCACCGCTCAAAACATGACATCTATTGGAAATCACTTCATTCACGTTCATGTTTGATTGCGTGCCTGAGCCCGTTTGCCATACAACAAGCGGGAACTGATCATCAAGTTTACCTGCCAGAATCTCATCACAAGCCTTACTGATCAGTTCAGCTTTCTCCGTTGAGAGGACACCGAGTTCATTATTGGTCAAAGCAGCAGCTTTCTTCAAAATAGCAAATGCCCTGATTATCTCAATAGGCATTTTACCATCACCAATTTTAAAATTATCCAATGATCTCTGGGTTTGAGCGCCCCAATATTTATCAGCAGGCACCTCTATGTTGCCCATTGTATCATGTTCTGTTCTTGTCTTCATATTCCTATTTCTAACCGTTAATAATTTGACTTGCTATTTGAGGAGGATCAGCAACCACTGCTTGATTGTCCTTTACAACAATGGGGCGACGGAGTAGTTTCGGATACTCCGACAAAATCCTGATCCACTCCTCATCTGATATTTCCTTATTCTTATAATTTTCCCTGTAAAATTCTTCCTGCTTACGCACCATGTCAGAGGGCGACAACTGCAGCAGCCTGAACAACTCTTTTAGCTTCTCAATACTTATACCATCCTCAATATAATTAACCACTAAAGGCTCAATACCCAGTTTACGCACATACTCAAGTGCGGCTCTTGATTTCTTGCATTTCGGATAATGATAAAAAGTGAGGTTCATAGATGAATAACAGACAATACTTTTATTAAAGTGATAATTGAAATTTCCGTGAAGCCGGAATACAAATATAGAAATTTAATTATAACGAATGTATCCTACCATATACCTTCATCTGCAGCAGACGATACTCATTAAAATTAACCCTTTCTTTTTGTTAACTCCAGTTCAGGTCCAGTTCAGCTCCAGTTCATCTCCGGTAAAACAATGACATAGCTGGAGTTATACTGGAGTTATACTGGAGTTGTACTGGAGTTGAGACAAATGAATCCCTACTTATACCCATGTAAAGGTTGATAATTTTCAAACTGATAGCATCAAAGTGAGGGGCATAGGCATAAAAAGAGGGAAGCCCTCTTTGCAGAAGGCTTCCCAGGGAAACGTATTAAAAGGAAAAAGGGGGCAATAGAAAAAAATCAGAGTCCTTTCTCTTCTGAACAATTGAGAAAGAAATCTTTCTTAAGATCGGTCACTTTAATTATCTGTCCATTTTTAAATGCTTCAATAGGTTCCACATTTTCGCTCTTATCATCAAAGGCCAATCCTGTAATTTTAATTTCGGTACGTCTATTGTCCTGGTGTTCTTCCTCAGTACATTCCACGTTATCCTTACACTTGTTTACAAGTTGGGTTTCACCATATCCTTTTGCAGTTATCCTGCTCTTGGCAATACCCTTCTCAATGATATATTTCACAGCTGATTCAGCGCGGCGGTCAGCAAGACGAACATTATAGGCATCTGTGCCTCGGCTGTCAGTATGTGATCCAAGTTCAACATTTACTGAAGGATTTTGGTTCAGGAAATCGGCAACTTTGTTCAATTCAACGGCTGCATCCGGACGGATGTTCCATTTGTCAAAGTCGTAATACACTTTTTCAAGTCGGAAGATTTCATTTACTTTAAGCTTAACCAACAGAAGGTCACGATTCTGGAAAGTAGTTTTCCGTGTATATTCAGGTACTTTCAGCGTCAGGCAATCGGTAGTAAAGCCTTTTTTAACTGCCTTGAATATATAATTGTTATTAGGTTTCAGCGTAGCAGTATATTCACCGGCAGAATTGGTTTTCAGCACCAGTACCTCATCGGAGTTCTGGTTCCATAAAAGAACAGTTGCATTGGATAGCACTTCACCATTCTGGCGATCTTTAACAAGTCCGGTAACGACAACAGAATCAGCATACTTGATCAGGGATGCCATATAGATGTCATCGCCGCCCTGGCCCCCAAGCCTATTGCTGCTAAACAGCACCTGGCCTGACTTGCCTTTAAAGAAGCCAAAATCGTCAGCTGAAGAGTTGATAGGCTCTTTCATGTTTTCAGGTTTTGCCCATTTGCCATCATTGAATGATGATTTGAGTACATCAAGACTACCCAGTCCGGGCAAACCATCGGATGAGAAATACAGGGTTCCATTCTGATCAATAAACGGGAACATTTCATTTCCGAATGTATTGATTTCAGCACCTGCATTTTTTAGATTGCTCCATTTGCCGTCAACAAGGTCAACGGTATAAATATCTGTTCCTCCTATGCCACCCGGCATATCAGAGACAAAATACAAAGTATTGCCATCAGGACTTATGGCAGGATGTCCCACGGAATAATCTTCACTATTAAGGTAAAATGGTTCAGGATTCAACCATTTGTTGCCATCATACTTTGATGTAAAGATCTTCAGTTTGTTGGTATAATAGCGTGAAGTATCCACTTCGCCAGCTTTTCTGAACACCCTTGTAAAGTAAATAGTTTTATTATCGGGGCTGAAGGAAGCGGGGCCATCATGGAAAGCCATATTAAGGTCATTGGAATACAAGTCGGGTGCGGGATCTACAGCTTTTTCAGGCTCTGCGGGATTCGGCAAGCCAGCTTTATACAGGTCAAGATAATAGTTGCCGGTCCATCCGTATTTTCTGTCACCTGTACTTGAACTTCTATCGGAAGTGAATATAACCTTGTCATCAACAATTACAGGAGAAAATTCTGAAAAGGCAGTATTCAGAGCCTTGGCATTGGCAATTTCATAGAACTCCGTTATATTTCTCCTGTTGATGATCTGCCTGCAATAGTCGGCATAAAGCGTTGCGCGGTTATCTGAGGGATTAAGTTTCAAATAATGGTCAAACTGTTCAATAGCCTCGCCATATTTGCCAAGACTGCGGAGGACCTGTCCAAAATTCAGATAGACTTCAGGATTTACACCATCGAGTTCAATAGCTTTCTTATAAGCAGCAGCAGATTGCTCAAAATGGCTGGAAAGTCTGTTTATATCACCAAGGCGCTCATATGCTTTAACTGAGTGTTTATTTTCAGAGGCTGCAATTTTTTCATAAACAGGAACAGCCTTAGAAAATTCGAGTCCCTTGTACAGCCGTTCAGCTCTCTTTATAGGGGCACAACTGCTGATTATTAATGTCAGCACTAAGGCTATTAATAAGTATCTGCTTTTCATTTCACTGATTTTTTAACAACATTATTTAAAAAGATGACATTACTCATTAGAAATACCTTGGTGTTAGTGTACGAGGTTTAAATAAATTCATATCGTAACCAATCATGATTTCATGTGAGCCGTCATTATGCAACCTTATTTCACTCAGGTAAGCATCATAAGAATAACCAATCCGCCAGTTCTTGGTAAGGTTCAGTTCAACCATAAACACCACAGCATTTTTGGTGGTAATGGCATTGATATTAGTACGGTATGAAGCACCCAACCAGATGATATCATTAAACAGGAAGCTGGCATTAAGGTCATAGTTCAATGGAGCATTGTCGGTATATTTCACCATTACGCCGGGCCTGAAGACAACCTTTGAGCTGAATGGGATAGCGGCTCCTGCAATACCATAGAAATGGCGGGCCAGCTTACTATAGGTACTTTTACCTTCAACAGCTTCAACTTTACCATATTGGGTTTCAAAAAGCTGTTTTGATGACACTCCCAGGTAGTACTTATTTGTATAGTAGTACACACCAAAGTTAGCATCAGGCTGGAGTTTATTGTCGGGGCGCTCCAAGTACAAGGGGTCGTCAAGATCACGGAAGTTCAGCTCATCCCAGTCAACATTCACCTGATTGAAGCCTGCCTGTAACCCTAATGACAGTGTACCATTGTATACCCTAACACGATAAGCATAGTTAGCCATAAATCCAACATCGGTAAAAGGACCATTCATGTCGGCATAGGCATACATACCCAGGGCAACCTTTTCATTACGAAGAGGTGAATGGGCACTAAAGGTTAATGTTCGAGGTGCTCCATCAAAACCAACCCATTGGTATCTGTTCAACAGTGTTAACGTCATGGCATCACGGCTACCTGAGTATGCCGGGTTAATTATTAACCTGTTAAACATGAATTGACTGTATAATGCATCCCTCTGAGCGAAGCCACAATATGTCATCAATGTCAGACTGAATATTAGAGCTATTTTTTTCATTTTACTTCTGTTTAACGTGATCAATTTTAATTCAAGTTTTCCCATCTTACGGTTTATTTCTTAGAATGGATAATGACCCAACCGGTATAAACCTTTTCGATAGAGCGTAACCGGATTATGTAATAGTAGGTAGCAGCAGGTAATTTATCGCCTGATTTGTTGGTACCGTCCCATACAACCGTGTTGTTGTCATATCTGTCGAACTGACGTATCTGATCGCCCCAGCGGTTGAATAGCAGCACTTCATTGTCACCGTACTCTTCAATGCCGTCAATAATCCATTTGTCATTGCGTCCGTCATTGTCGGGAGTGATAACATTGTAAATGATCAGGGTATCACGGGCCGGAGCCGGTACAATGGTGATTGTAGTTACAGCCGTGTCAGGTGTTGCGCCGTTGTTAAGGTCTGAGAGTATGTATGTATACTCATCGGTACCATCATAATCGGTATCAGGGGTGTAAGTAGCGGTCATGTCACTATTTATTACCAGGGTACCATGTGTTGGCGGCACAAGCACTGTAATTACCGGGGTATATGGAACGTAGGTATCGTTTTCAAGGTTTGTAATCTCAAGAACGGTATTTTCTTCCATTGAATATTCATCATCCACAGCTATCAGCTTATCAACACCTGTATCTTCAATGGTGATGGTAACAGTAGCTTCGTCACACAATCCTTCAGCATCACAAACCCTATATTCAAAGAAGTCAGTTCCTGTGAAGCCTGCATTAGGAGTATAGATAAACTCGCCGGTTGCAGGATCAACCATTACTGATCCATTGGCAGGATTAGTAATGTTGATTACAGTTGATGGAACAATGTCATTGTTGCAGTCGGTATCATTAACCAGTACGGGGATAGTAACAGGTGTGCCAACTTCAGTTGTTGCATAATCATCAACAGCAAAAGGAGGAGCGGTAACATGAACCGTGATGGCGCAGGTTGTAGTATTTCCGTTTATGTCAGTAACTGTCCAGGTAACCACAGTAATTCCTACGGGGTAGATTCCACTTGCATTGGCAGTTCCTGTAAAGTCATTGATAAAGTTCTCAACACCACAGTTATCAGAGGTTTCAGGAACAGGGATTTCAAGTGTAACCTGACATGTCTGATCAGCGGCTATTTCAATATCATTAGGACAAATAATCACCGGCAATTCATTGTCAGTTACAGTTACTGTGCTTTCACATGTTGCTGTTAGTCCGTGGATGTCAGTAACAGTCCAGGTTACTACAGTAACGCCTGTTTGATAGAAGCCTGATGCATCATTGGTACCTGTGAAGTCATTTACTACAGAGTGGATACCACAGTTGTCAATTGCTTCAGGTAAAGGAACGGTTACATTGGCGCCGCAAACACCTTCATCGGTATTCTGAGCAATATCTGTAGGACAAATAATTGAAGGTGCTTCATTGTCGGTTACAGTAACTGTCATGGTACAGGTGGCTGAATTGCCATGAATATCAGTTACCGTCCATACTACTTCAGTAATTCCTGTTGGGTAGAAACCTGAAGCGTTTGAAGTGTTATTGAAATCATTTGACAATGTGTTGATATCGCAATTGTCGTGTAATTCAGGCTGTGGTACGGTTACATTGGCACCACAAACACCGGGATCTGTATTCACTACAATATTCTCAGGACAAATAATTGTTGGCAGTTCATTGTCAATTACAGTAACTGTCATTGAGCAGGTGGCAGTATTGCCGCTCATATCAGTAACAGTCCATGTAACGATGGTTGTTCCAACCGGATAGATACCACTTGCATCGCCGGTACCGTTAAAGTCATTTACCAGGGTATTGATGGTGCAATTATCAGCGGCTTCAGGCAATGGCACATTAACCTGTGCTTCACATACACCGGGATCAGTATTTACCGTGATATCCTCAGGACAAATGATAGTAGGATCCTCTTCATCTATAACTGTTACGTTCATGAAGCAGTTGTCGGTATTTCCGCTTTCATCAACCACTGTCCACCAAACCACGGTTGTACCAACAGGATAGATACCTGTTGCATCGTCAGTATGGTTAAAGGTGTTGGTTACTTCACGGATTTCGCAGTTATCACTTACAATAGGCTGGGGAACTTCAATGAATGCTTCACAAACACCGGGATCAGCCACTACAGTAATATGCTGCGGACAGATGATATGCGGATCTTCAGTATCCTCAACAGTAACAACAGTTTGGTCAGTTGATGTATTACCACACTCATCAACAGCAGTCCAGATAATGGTAGTACTGCCAACTTCGTAGAAACCGCTTGCATTGTTGGTACCGGTAATGTTGTTGGTAATGGTAACAGTACCACAGTTATCATCAGCAACTGGGACAGGAACAGTAACCTGAGCACCGCAGAGACCCGGATCATTGTCGGCAAATATGTTTGCAGGAGCATTGATTTCAGGGGCCTGAGTGTCAACAATAGTAAAGGTAGCAACTGCGTTAGTAGTATTGCCACACTCATCAGAGATTGAGAACGTAACAGTAGCACTTCCTGTTGATCCGCAAAGATCGCTCAGACCGGTAAAGTTATTGGTAATAGAAACAACACCACAGTTGTCTATTCCCTCATATCCGGTTAACCAGTCATTCAGGGCTTCTGTATTGCCTTCGCCATCACATTCAACGGTAAGATCAGTTGGAGTAATGGTCCATGCCGGAGCAGTATTATCAACTATGCTGATTGTTTGGGTAAAGTCAGTACTGGTATTTCCACAATCATCCGTGAAGTTCCAGGTGCGTACTCTTGTATATTCATTATCACATTCTGTACTGTTTGTTGTAACATCACTCACAAGGTTGATGTATG
>CALCQV010000093.1 GCA_937894795.1 uncultured Bacteroidales bacterium | reverse complement strand
TTCTCTTTTCATCAGTAAACAATGATAGTATATCATCATTCCTGATAAGAGAGGGATGAGTTCCGGAATTATATTCAGAAAGTACCCTTTTGGTGATGGTATTATACCGGTATGCTCCAAAGCCACGGGTACCTATCCAAATAATGCCCGGACGTTCATGAGTTATTGCATAAACAATTTGCTTCTGTTGATTACCGGCACTTTGGTCAAGAATGATCTGTTCGTGATAAACAGGAGTTGAAGGCTTGTTCCTGTCGAAATCAATCATTATCACCCCATAACCACTTGTACCCAGGTATAACCGCCGGTCGCCATCTTCAAGAATACGGTATACCGATGCAAATTCAGGAACAGCGGTCCCGGTATAATCACGAGGAAAATTTTTTATCGTTTTGTAATCAGGAGAAATAATATCAACACCGCTCCCGTCAGTACCAACCCAAATAGTTCCATCAGCTCTTTCAAGAAAAGAGAGCACCGAGTTATTGCTTAGCCCGTTTTTAATTGACAGGCTCTTTATATGGTTTCCTTTGGAATCAAAGATGTCAATGCCGCCTCCTTTGGTTCCAACCAGCATATCGTTGTGTTTTGTAATAAGAATACTTCGAACAATTGGATAGGAGAGTAGTCTTGATGATAAGATCTTGTTTGGAAAATCAGAAAGTTTCATGTTGAACACCCCATTACCATCGGTGCCTATCCATAAGATATCGGGGGTGGTTTCACAGATGCTCAATACTCTGGTTGCAATAGGATTCCTTACAAACAAATCTGAGGGAATGCTGAGCAGCTCAAATTTTCCCGATGTAGTATTCAAACTATAGATTTCCCCTTTTTCAGTACCAACCCATAACCTGTCGGAGGTTGCCGATAGTGCAAATGAGGTGATTACATCATCAGGAATCCTTAGTTGAGTGGTTTCATTACTGAGTATATCAACCATAAGGGCATTGCTGCCACGCTGAGTGATAAAGAGATATGGCCGGTTGTTTCTATGGATACCCAGTGATGATGAAATTGCTGCATTGATAGGCAATGTCATTATCTCTACAAGTTTATTACCATCAATCTGAAGCACTTTATTTCCTGATGTAATGCAATATGTAACCGGACCAATGGTGTGAAGCCGCTTTACTCTTAATGATGATTTAAGGGAACCTGCCTCAAAGCTTATTCTGGTAAATTGATTAATGGAGGCATCGTAATTGAATATACCTGATCCATATACGGATACTCTGGTGCCAAATGAATCTGAATGAGCAAGGGATATATCGGTTTCATAATTTATTTGCTCTGACTCGTTGGTAAAGAATGGCGTAAACCTATTAGTTGTATTATTATAAAGCGCCACTCCCTTATTGGTAAGCATCCATATAACCCCTGTTGAATCGGGAAACAGAGCTCTTACTACGTGATTATGGATGGTATTTGATTTAACTCCGGGCAGAAACGTAACAATACCGCTGCCATCATACCTGTTAAGCCCATTCCATGTACCAAACCACACATAACCTTCAGCATCCTGTGAAATAGTGTTCACTGCACCATTCGACAGTCCTTCCCTTCTGGAAATGGAATGAACATTTCCGTAATACTGGGCAACTGTTTCATGGTATATAACCACACAGAATAAAAGAAAAAATATTTTCCTGTTCATTTGATAAAAGTGCACTGAAAGCAGCAGCACTGTAAAAATACGCACTTTTGTGATAAAACTTACAGGAAGCTATGAGTGTATCTTCTTTATATCTGAAACTCACCCAAATATAATGAATCTGATATTTTTTCCAGACTCTGTTCCTGACATTTATTTGGATTATGCCAGAACACCCATAAATGCATGGTGCCATTGAAAAATTTGGGATACTCAATGATGCCTCCCCCTGATTCACGAGAGCCAATATTATATACAGGATACGCTCTTGTGCCGGGTGCATAGAATAAGGCAACAAGAGTATCATGGAACCTTGTATTTTTGGAGCCTAGCTTAGGGCTCCATGATAATTTTATGCCATGCTCAAGGGGCTCTATAGAAAGAAATTCGGGCTGGTCAATGAGTCCCCGTGAAACCTTAGCTTTTGTATAGTCAAATTGATGAATCTTTGTTATGGTGTCTCCCTCCACTAATTCTACAGTCTTAATTGCATGCATAATGTGATAGGCATTAGCCTCTACAATAGAATTGCGGTTTTTACTAGCCTGATAGCCAATATTAATGATGCGTTTAATGTTAGATGTGAACTTGCCGGATAATGCCATTTTTTCTTTTTGGGCTTGCTGGATGTCGGTATTAGGTTGGTTTACCTTTCTATTATATATCCTCGCATATTGTTTATCATTTCTAACATAGTAAACGATATTCCCAACACGGCCATGCATGTTTCCATCTTTGTCAATTCGTGCCATTCTTAGTTTGATTTTTAATTGTAAGTATTAGTTGATGAGATTGCTAATTCGATTAATAAGATTTTCTGACATCGTACTATACTTTGTATAATTAAGGATTCATTTTTCTCAACTCCAGTACAGGTCCAGTACAACTCCAGTGTAAGTCTTGTTAATGGCTTATTTTACTGGAGTTATACTGGACCTGTACTGGAGTTGTACTGGACCTGAGAAAAATGAATCCCTATCATTGTACAGCAAATATTGAAAATAATTGCCAAAATAAAGAAAAACTAATATAAGTACATCATAAATGTTAGGTATATTCCGGATTAATTTATCTTTATGATCCCGAATCTGTACTGTAAATACGTACATGCAATGACTGATTTTCTCAATTTAACAGGTTACCTTTGAAGTATTAGCATTGTTTGCATATAGATTCCATCAGGGAATCAAACAAGAATACCATTAATAACCGGGATAACAAACAGCAGGAAATTAAGCAAATGATGGAAGAGAATTTGAGAGTTAAATTATTGGCATACAGGGGTGCTCCACAAACAGTTTATATTAAGGCAGAAGAGAGGGCCAGACTTATATTTTCAGGTGTGAGTTATCAGTTTGTTGAAGATAAGCCTGATGTACTGTATTTTCTATCGGGCGGTTCTGAGCATCCTGCAATGGAGCTGGTTCAGACAGGAGAATTCTATGTCCTTATAGGTTCAAGGAATGACAATTCTTATGCTTCGGCCACTGAAGTGAAAGCATATCTTAATACCCTAAACATTCAATCAGTACTGTTGGATGAAGAGAGTAAGGTGACTCCAGAATTTCTTGCTGACTTATTAGTAGTAAAGCGGGCTTTTGATGTACTGAAAGGAAAGAAACTGGGACTTATTGGTGAAGTATCCGACTGGCTTATTTCATCAACCATCACTTCGGGGCTATTGGCAGATAAACTCGGAATTGACCTGATTAGAGTTCCATGGAGTGATATAAATCACTTTTCGGAATTTGAACCATCGGCTGAATTTCTGGAATCCTTCAAGGATGTGCGTAACTTTGATCTCAATGATACGGCCAGGGTTAATAGTATGCTTACCGATACCATCGGTAAATTCGATTTAGATGCCATAACTGTTGAATGTTTTCCATTAGTGCAGAAAGATAGTGTTACAGCGTGCCTTCCATTGGCCAGGTTTAATAATGTGGGATTTCCGGCAGGATGTGAAGGTGATATAACAGCAATTGTCGGGATGATGCTATGCAAGGAATTGACGGGAACAATACCATGGATTGCAAACATCAATAAAGTATCAGATGAAGGCTGTATGTTTTCACACTGTACCATAGCGCCGGATTTGGTATCTGATTTACATGTAAAAACACACTTTGAAACAGGCAAGGGTACTGCCATAGAAGGTAATTTTATAGGTGACACGGTAACTATTTTCAGGTTCGATAAGCAGTTGAGCAGAGCTTTCATTGCATTGGCCAGGATTACAGGAAGGCCAAAATTTACAACGGCTTGTCGCACCCAGATTCAGGTCGCTCTCACAAAAGAAGAGGTACGACTACTGAAGGAAAGTCCGCTTGGCAATCATCATCTGATATACCCAGGTGATTGTACCGGGTTGCTGCGCCTCGCTTCAATGCTGAAAGGCATTAAAATACTTGAATGAGTTTTTAGGTTTGGAATGTGTAGTAAGTTGCTCCATTTAACAAATTGCCATTGGATTTGGACCTCAAATTTAAATTATGAAAACAGTAAACCCTGAAGCCGGCAAAACCATTTCACACATTGATGAGCTGGAAAGCACAATATATAGCGCACTGGAGATATATTCAAATGTACACAGAGGCAGTGGCCATCATTCCATGGTATCAACTGCATTGTATGAACGGGCACGTGAAATTGTACTTGAAACACTGGGTTTAAGCAAGTTTAAATATACCGTTATCTTTTGCACTCCGGCACGGGCTGATATACTGATCAATAAGTTGGCAGCGAGAAGCTATAAATGCTTGTCAAGTCAAGAAATAGGACTACCAATTGGGGTGAGGGCACTGGCTTTAAAAAATGGGAAACTGCCCAAGGGTACTCCGTTCCAGTCAGGAGGTGGCTCAACAAGATATGTAATGCCCGCCAGGGTAGTATGGGCAAGTGCACCCGACAAGTTTGAGGCAGGTACACCGGCAATCATCAACATCATTGCTTTTGCCAAAGCCCTGCTGATGATTAAACAATATGGAACCGGTATTTTCAAGAATGGTAACGAAATAAACCCGGCAGATACTAATGACTTCACAAAGGATAACCTGACTGAGGTTACCAGATTTCTATTCAATGACAATCTGCAGGAGTATTCCGGAAAGCCATTGATGGAAAAACTAAACATCGAACTTATTGGCAAAGGTAAAACCGTGAGTACCATGTTTGGTGAAGTGCCTTTTATCAATTTGGATAATGCTGCAAGTACACCAACCTTCAAACCGGTACTGGATGCTTTTTTTAAAACGTGGCGTCAACCTGAAGAATACCGGCAATTTACGATTAAGGAGGTTAAATCAATATGTTCTGATTTTGTTGGTGCCCCCGAAGCAGATTTTGATGTGATTTTTACTTCCAATACCACCGAGGCCATTAACATGGTTGCCGATAGTTTTAAAGGGAATAGTGAGGAAAACTCTGAACAGGTGATACTTAACACGATGTTGGAGCATAACTCCAATGATTTGCCCTGGCGATTTATTCCCCGGCATAGTCTCATAAGGATACCCGTTGACATGAAGGGTTTCATTGATTTAATCGAACTGGACAATCTGTTAAAGGCACACAACCTGGAAAACCGTTTTGGAAGTAAACGTGTCAGGTTCGTGACGGTGTGTGGAGCTTCAAATGTACAGGGAGTGTTTAATGACCTGCGTGAGATTAGCAGAATAGTTCATAATTATGGAGCGATGCTAATGGTTGATGGGGCGCAATTGATTGCTCACCGGCAGATAAATATGCAGGAATATGGTATTGACTATCTGGTATTTTCCGCACATAAAGCTTATGCACCTTTTGGTACAGGCGTATTAGTAGCAAGAAAGGGACTTATGGCTTTGGGTTCTGAAAAAATGGAGATGATCAGGCAATCGGGCGAAGAAAACACTGCCGGTATTGGCGCCCTGGGGAAAGCATTGTTACTTCTTAAGCGAATTGGCTGGGAGGAAATAATGGATAAGGAAAAGGCCCTTACTCGATTAGCAATTAATGGATTGGCTAAAATACCGGGTATCATACTTTATGGAATAGTTGATACGGAGTCAGATGAATTTAAGCATAAGGGTGGGGTAATTTCTTTTGGAATCAAGGGGAGTTTACTGGGAAAGCTCGCATCAGAATTAACAATACGAGGCGGTATCGGGGTGCGGTACGGATGTTTATGTACTCATCTTTTAATCAAGAAAATGCTTCACATTCCGCCGTTTGCTGAACGAATACAGGCTGCTATACTTACGTTGATGCCGGGATTTAACCTGCCAGGGGTAATGAGGATTAGCTTTGGGTTGGAGAATAGTATTGAAGAAGTGGAGAACTTCCTGAAGGTGACAAACGATATTCAAACAAAGTCTCCAATAAAGAATTCAATCAGAACAGCCAATGAAACAAAGCAGCATATTAAGGAATATGCTGCTTTGACTGTTGACAGAATATTTTGATAATCAATTATTTGTATTCACTAACTTCCATTTCGCCTTTAAGGACCATTAGTCCATTAAGAGCGAGAGCACGCATTTCGTCTTCGCCGGGGTAAACATGAACCGGAGCAATTTTATAAACACGCTCAATAACCTCATTAACGAACCATTTTCCATGTGCAACGCCACCGGTGAGGAGTATTGCATCAACGTCACCCTTAAGTACGGTACTCATGGCACCAATAGCTTTAGCTACTTGAAATGCCATAGCCTGGAAAATAAATTTAGCATATTCATCGCCGGCAATCATTCGTTGCTCAACTTCATAGGCGCTGTTAGTACCCAGGAATGCTGACATTCCACCCTTACCCTTGGTCATCAGCAGGAGTTCCTTCTGAGTATACTTGCCACTGAAGCATGTTCTGATCAGGTCGGCTGCAGGGAGGGTCCCGCTTCTTTCAGGTGAAAAGGGGCCTTCGCCGTCAAGAGCCTGATTCACATCAATAACTTTACCCTTATAATGGGCACCAACGCTTATACCACCGCCAAGGTGCACAACAATCATATTCATATCCTCATACTTGCGCATCACTGACTTGGCATGTTGCCTGGCAATAGCTTTCTGATTTAGGGCATGAAATATTGATACCCTTTTGAATTCAGGGTGTCCCGAGACACGGGCCAGAGGTTCAAGTTCATCAACAACAACCGGATCAGTAATGAATGCACGCACATTGGTCAGGCTCTTTGCAATATCATCGGCAATAAGTCCTCCCAAGTTACTTGCATGCTCGCCCATCGGACTGTTGCGAAGATCGGCCTTCATAATCTCATTTACTTCATACACTCCTGAAGGAATTGGTTTCACCAGTCCACCGCGTCCAACAATCACTGAAAGTGTATTCAGCTCAATGCCTGCCTCTTCAAGCTGCTTAAGAATAATGTCCTTACGAAAACTATACTGGTCAGTTATTTTCTCAAATCCCGCGAGTTCTTCAGTAGAATGATAAATAGTGCGGACAAACATAGGATTTGCACCACTAAAGACAGCTATTTTGGTGCTGGTTGAGCCTGGATTAATTGCCAGTATTCTGATTTCTTCCATTGTAATCGGTATTCAATTTTATTTATTTAGCTATTAAAGCTGCTAATGCAATACTATATAACTTGGTGAGAGCGCTGTCGCCTCTGGATGAGAGAACGCAGGGAACCCTGGCACCTGCAACGAATGCACCAAGTTCAGCACCTGCCAGTTTTGTGTTGGTTTTATAGAATACATTACCTGTTTCTATATTTGGGAAAAGCAGACAATCGGCATCACCGGCAACAGGTCCTGATAATTTCTTGATCTGGGCTGATTCAGGATCAATGGCGGTGTCAAGAGCAAGTGGTCCATCAACATATGCATCTTTGATTTGTCCACGGTCGGCCATCTTAGCCAGCATAGCCCCTTCAGCACTTGATGGAATACCGGCCAGCATTTGCTCGGTGGCAGAGATCACGGCAACTTTTGGTTTAGGTATATCCAATGCATGGGCAGTATTGATGAGATAATTTACCAAAGCCACTTTCTGTTTGAAGTCAGGCAATGGAATAATTGCAACATCACCAACAATAAGCAGTTTAGGGTATATTGGATTTTCAATAACGGTGACATGGCTTAATATAGCACCGGGATTCATCAGGCCTTCTTCCTTGTTAAGAATGGCTTTCATATATTTATCGGTACTCACCAATCCTTTCATCAGGATATTGCCTTCACTGGCATTGATTAAGCTTACAGCTTTTGCGGCAGCCTTTGCTTCACTGGGCTCATGTACCAGGCGGAACTTGCCGGCATCAACATTTAATTTGGCACATACATCTCGTATGGTGGTCTCATCACCTACCAATATGGCGTCAACAATGCCTTTGTCAACTGCTTCACTAACAGCTTCAATGGTATGTGAATCATTTGCATAGGCAGCAACCAGCTTTTTCTTGCTTTTTGATTTGAGTACATCAAATATCTGCTCCAGTTTTGTGATCGGCATAAAGTCCTCCGTTATTATGAATGGTGATTTTTGAATATGTTGATAATATGATACTTGCAACGCATAATTCAGGATGCAAAAGTACCACTCAATACGTACATTACCAAACTTAAAAAGGAAGATATAATTACTTTTTATTAAATATCTTTGTGATGGAAAGAATCACATCACTGTACATTTATCAATACTTGTGAATATTGAGGAGGTGCCTGCTATGATCAGAATGCAACGAATCAATTGCCCCGGGCAATAATTAATTAACCAAAGATTATGATTTCGAAAAAGTTAATACCGTTTTTACCTTTGATAAGCGGACTCCTGTTAGCCCTTTCATGGCCCGAGGGAGGATTGCCATTGCTGCTGTTTATTGCCTTTGTGCCATTACTACTTTTGGAAGACATTAAATACAAGGATCCCAAGAGTACAAGAGTAGGCTTATATTGGATGGTATTTCCCGCCTTCCTTATATGGAATGGACTAACAATATGGTGGATTTATAATTCCACGCTCTTTGGTGTTGCAGTGGCTATATTGCTGAATACTTTTTGCCAGTCGCTCATGTTCTGGCTGTATCATTTCAGCAGGAAGACCATGAAACGGGGCAATAATGGATATTTAGCGCTTATTTTCTTCTGGATATCTTTTGAATTTATACATCACCACTGGGATCTTAATTTTCCATGGATGACTCTTGGTAATGGATTTGCCGCATTCCCTGAATGGATACAATGGTATGAATATACCGGCACCTTCGGTGGTTCATTATGGGTACTGATTGTTAATATTTTCATTTATAAAGCACTACAGACAATAATTAAAGGATATTCACCAAAATTTATCCTGCGTGATTGGTTGCTGCCTATATGCCTGATAGTTGTTCCAATGGCAGTTTCCTATCTGATTTACTATACGTATGATGAGAAGAGTGCGCCAATAAATGTTGTTTCTGTGCAGCCTAACCTTGATCCTTACGAAGAACAGTATGAATTGCCTGCCGAAGATGTAATCAACAGGGCTGTATCACTGGCATTGCAAAAAACCGATAGTACCACTGACTTCATAATCTTCCCCGAATCAATGATTCAGCCAGACTTCTCATCGGGAATGATGATTTGGGAGAATGACCTGAGTAATCATCCAACCTTCACCATGTTCCGTTCAAAATTGCTTAAGAGATTTCCTGAAAGCAGAGTTATTTCAGGGTATTCCACTTACCGTTCTTATGGAAAGGGTGAAGAAATAACCACCACTGCAAGAAAATTCCGCAATGGTGATGGTTATTATGATGCTTATAATACAGCGATATTGATATCAGGGACCCCGGAGCTTCAATTATCACATAAATCAAGATTGACTCCGGGAGTGGAAATGATGCCATTCCCTTGGTTGCTTAAGCCTCTGGGAGGTTTCGCCATAGACCTCGGAGGTACGGTTGGAGCCCTTGGAGTGGATAAAGAGCAGATCCCCTTTAGGATAAATGATACATTATCAATTGCCCCGATAATATGCTATGAGTCAGCCTATGGGGAATTTGTAAACCGATTTATCAAAAACGGGGCTAATGCCATATTCATTATCACCAATGACGGATGGTGGGGAAATTCGCCGGGGCATAGGCAACACATGCTGTTTTCAACAATCCGTTCCATTGAAACAAGGCGCAGCATTGCCAGATCAGCAAATACCGGTATCTCATGCTTTGTTAATCAGAGGGGAAATATTAGCAGCCGCACTGATTATTGGGTGCCCGTTTCAATAAAAGGTACTATAAATGGAAATGACAAGATAACCTTTTATGTGCGTTACGGCGATTACATTGCCAGGGGTTCAGTGTTGGGGGCCGTTTTATTGTTATTGGTAGTGCTGGTGCAACATTTTAAGCCCGAAATCAGCAAGCGGGATTAATTTACCGGTTAAGCATCAACACAGGTAGTATGGCAATTATAATTGCCCGAATACGATCAAAATAGGCGAACTATTGATTGTTGCCAATCCATTATAAGGCGATAATAATCACGCAGATACACGTGTATCATCATTCATGGTTATATTGAACGGAATCAGATATTGTATTCAATGCCACCAAGAATGAACCTGCCGGGACCAACAGCATATTTACTGTCGTAGAACTTTACATCAAACAGATTCTGAACGCCAAGTGACACCCTGAACTTACCAAGCTCTTTCCAAATTTTGATATCGGTTGTAGTGTATGCAGGATACATATCAGAACCAAGTATTTCATCATAGGTATTCTGGTCATTGATATACATTGCTCCCGTATAACGAATATTAACACTGCCATTAATGAAACGGTTAATCATCCGGATTCCGGCTGTAGCAATATGCTCAGGTACGTCAGTAAAGAACATGCCATCAAGATTAACAGTGTCAGTTGGCATCACCACTGTATAATTCACAATTTTGGAATGTGCCCAGGCATATGAAGCAGTGAAAAGAATTCCACCGGTAATAGTGTATTGCAACTCAGTTTCTGCTCCTATGATATTGACATTGGTGATATTATCACGAATGAAGATTGGCCTTTCACCAAATCCCATATCAATGGTCTGTCCGTTACTTACATAATACTGGAAGTTCTTTCCTTTTGAATAATAGGCGGAAAGAGCTAACGAGAAGTTTTTAAATGGTAAGAGGTCAATACCGGTCTCGTAGTTAGTGAGGTATTCGGGTTCAAGTGAAGGACTGGCTATTTTAAATCCACCTTTTATTCTACCCGAACGACAGAGATATTCCAGTTCAGAAGGTCGGAATCCTCGTGACACCATAGCATATAAACGGGTGTTTTCAGTGAATTTATACTGCATTGAGAGCCTTGGGCTGAAGGCACTCCAATGTTTAACCGGCATTTCAGGCACCTGATAACTAAACATAAAATCAGTTTCAGATGATGGTTCAAAAATGTAAAATGCACCATCATAGAAGGTTGCATTATCGTAACGTAAACCTGCAAGAATCCTGAGTTTTTCGGTCAATGTCCACTCATCCTGCACGAATGCGGAAAAAGTAAATATCTTACCGCGATTATACACGACATCGGTGGAGGTTAGATAAACATCCTCCCCATCAACACTACCCAACTTCATATCTACACCCGTGGTGAAATTGTGGTTTCGAAAAGGTATGGTCAGGCTATTAAGCCAACCCATATCAGAACGGGTTGACAGAACATTGTACCATGTATAATCGTCTTTACGATATTCATTTACCTTTTTGTAGTCTTCATTCAGAAGGTAAAGCGATGATCGTACACTTAGATCATCAAGTTTTCCTTTATAGTTAAGCGTTATTCCATAAGAATCATGGTCAGTTGTATTGCCTTCGGGTTGGTATACTTTTTCACCGGTTCCCCGCCTATCGTTGTAATACTTGATGGATGCCTCCAGAGTGTGTTTTTTATGGAGAGAAATTCCGGTTCTTATATTTATGCCGGCCTCCTGCATATTGGATTTAATAATGTAAGGATTCTCCTTTCTATCAATTTCCGACTGAGTGATATAACCATCACTTTTACGAAAGAGAGAATTTACACCCCAATAAAATCTATTATCTTTTTTACTTAATTGCGTTGAACCGGAAGCACTTACGCGTGCTCCCATTGTATTGAAAGATCCATATTCGAGTGACGCTTTCATTTTGAACTTTTCAACCGGCACATTACTGATAATATTTATTATGCCGCCCATGGCACTTCCGCCATAGATGGCTGAGCCGGCCCCTTTGGTAACTTCAATCCTTTGAAGGTCACTCATATCTATCATATTCCAGTCGACCGTTCCACCATCAGATTTATTTAAAGGGATTCCATCAAGGAGTACAAGTACCCTTCCCTGCTCTTTAGCACTTAAACCACGCATAGTAACGGTAGCTTTCGTACTTAGAATACCAAAAGAACGATTAACATTTAAGCCTGAGGTATAACGCAGCGCATCATCAACCGACAAAGAGGGGAGGGTTGCAAGAGTGCTGGAAGTAATGGTATTGATTCGCACTGGAGTATCAAAAAGTCTACTGTCGGTGCGGGTAGCAGTTACAACAACCTGCTCCATGGTAATGGTGTCAGTGGGAGAGGAGGATTCCGGTTTCTGCTGTTCAGTGCGATTTTTCTTTTTTGAAGTGGAGGTTTGGTCCTTCTGTCCGTATGAAGCGAAGGGCAGAGTAATAAAAATCACCATCACCATACAAAAAGTGATAATGCGACAACGCAGATGATATGCTGACTTCATCATAAGGATCAAAGAAATTACTTTTGAATTTTAACTGATATCTTCATTATCCCTTCACTGGAAAGATCAGCCTGTTTTACTCTGATGAGCCCATATTTCCCGGCTGAATTTCTGAAGGGTATTACCTTGTCAGTGTAACAATATTTGCAATTCCCACTGACCTTTGAGGGTTGATAGGCAGTAACTAACAGGCTGTCGTTCACAGCCATATCAAACTGCTCAACCGAAACAAGGTTATTATCAGATGATAAATAATCAAACAATGTATTATTCTTAACCACCCAGGATGATATATCGGGATAATAACCAACAGCTGCAGTATAACCAGGGCATGTCAGAGAAGGAGAAGGCAATCCGAAAGTAAAATAGAAATAGGCCATAATATCTATGTCCTGCTCTTTTCCGGCAACTGATGCAGAGGTATAGGTTAAGCCTGAATCCAGGTCAACAAACCAATTACTGGTAGGATTATCCTGTAAACTTATTTCAATATTATCATAAGAATTTATGGGTCCCCAGGCACTGCCTGAACCTCTAAAAACAGTTAATGACCTGACGGCAGTATCACGGTCAGCATTCATCACAATAACCCTCCATTCTTCAAGGGCAGAAGTGTCTTTTGAAAAGATGAAATCTTCATCCATCCCCTCATTGCCAATATATATTCCTCTATCGATCTGCACAACAGTGTCATTTCCGGTAACACGTTCTATACGCAAATAAGTAAGAGGAGAGCCTGCCCCTGAAGCAAGGACTCCAATGCGAATGGAACCCCCTAACTTAACCTCTTCATTATTGGTAGTATAGGAAGCTCCTGTTTTTAATAATAATGAAGCATTATGCCTTGTCTCTTCCTTTGAGCAGGAAATGCCAACTATGCTTAAAAAAAGCAGTAAAGAGAAATAAGAAAGCCGGGCTGTAAGTATTTTACCGCCCTGCTTTCTTATTTTGTTAATGGTCTCAACTTGCATTATCAGTTGAAATATTTGAATTAAAAGTTAATCGGTTGATTTGAGGTTTTACTTCTGAACTTTAATTGCAATTTCCAGTGTTCCTGTTTCCTCACCATCCACAGCAATAACTTTAAAGAGGCCAAATTTACCTGACTGCAATTTGAATGAGTAAACGTCGCCAACGGTCAGTTTTTTTGCTTTACGGAATTTGTTGTCCGGATCATAAGAATCAAGAATAACAGCATCATTGTCAACACCTTCAAACTGAGCAGCAGTTAAAGTGGTTTTAACAAAGTAAGTGGTATTTTTAACAGTATAATTTTCAGGAGCAGTGGCACCTGAGAATATGCCGGTAATACCTGTGCCAGGTGCGGCAAGGCTCATCATATTCTGACTTTCAGGAGAGTTTTCAAAGAAACAGAACATATCAATATCAGCTTGGTGTTCAAATGCTTCTGCCTGATAATAGGTAGTTGCTGCATTGTTTGATAATGAGAGGAAGCTCTTGTCAGTCACATTGTCCTGTGCTCCCATGAGAATAGTTGTATAAGAATCAATTTCCCCAAACTCACCGGTAATGGTAATGGTTTTGTTGGTACTGTTGCCTGCAATATCAGTAACTGTTAATACCCATGATTCCACATCAGTGATGCCTTTGATTGTATAGAAATCAAAATTGAAATTCTGAGTATTGATAGTAGAATCAAGAAGCAGCTGATCATTGACTTCAACTTTAAACTTTACAAGGTTATCAGTGCCATTTCCATTGGCAATTACACCAAACAGAAGGGTGTCGCCATAAGGTACCGTGGTATTGGAAGAAACATAACCGGTTTCACTCTTCAGAGTGAGGGTGGGCATAATAGGTTCATCATCTTTAGTACAGTTGGTGAACAACAGCACGGCAATAATAGTCATGCTCAATAAAGTCAATAGTTTTTTCATTGGTTTAGGTAATTTAAATTCGTTTGGTAATATTATGCATATCGGATACAAATGTAAAACAAGAATTTGATATAGCAATAGGTAAAAAGATAAAGGATAAATTGTTAAAATTGCATATTTGAAAGTGAAATCTACAACTTGTTAAAGGATATTGCAACATATGGCAGAATTAATAAAACACTTTTGAATTTTATCTGTTATTGAGAAACGCTTATAAATCTATAAAAACCGGCATTATGAATTTTGAATTTACTGAAGAGCAGCTAATGATACAACAAGCTGCAAGAGATTATGCGCAACGTGAACTGATACAGGATGTTATTGAACGTGACACCCATAGCATTTATCCCTCAAAACATGTAAAAGCATTGGCAGAGTTAGGATTTATGGGGATGATGGTCAGTCCGGAGTACGATGGATCAGGTATGGATACCATATCGTATGTATTGGCGATGGAAGAAATCTCAAAGATTGACGCATCCACCAGTGTGATAATGTCAGTAAACAATTCATTGGTTTGTTATGGAATAGAGCATTTTGGCACAGAGGAACAAAAGCAGAAATATTTACGACCCTTGGCCCGGGGAGAGAAGATAGGAGCCTTCTTATTATCAGAACCGGAAGCGGGGTCAGATGCCACATCGCAAAGAACTACAGCAGAAGATAAAGGTGATTATTATCTTTTAAACGGCACCAAAAACTGGATAACCAATGGAAATACGGCAGGTACCTATCTGGTAATTGCTCAAACACACCCTGAGAAAGGGCATAAGGGAATAAACGTACTTATTGTGGACAGAGATTCAGCCGGGATATCAGTTGGTCCTCATGAGGATAAGATGGGAATGAGAAGTTCTGATACCCATTCAGTAATGTTTACTGATGTTAAGGTGCCCAAGGAAAACAGAATAGGTGAGGATGGATTTGGTTTTAAATTTGCGATGAAGACTTTGGAAGGTGGACGTATTGGAATTGCTGCTCAGGCTTTGGGACTGGCATCAGGAGCAATGGAGAGATCTATTAAATATGCCCAGGAGCGTAAAGCTTTTGGTATAGAAATAGCTAAGCACCAGTCGGTTGCCTTCAAGATTGCAGAAATGGCCATTAAAGTTGAAAATGCAAGAAACCTCTGTCTTAAAGCCGCCTGGCTTAAAGACCAGGGTAAACCCTATGGATATGCCAGCGCCATGGCCAAGTATTATGCTGCAGAGGCAGCAATGTGGATTACTACTGAAGCAGTGCAGATACATGGCGGATATGGTTATGTTAAAGAATATCACGTTGAGCGATTGATGCGTGAAGCCAAGCTTACTCAGATATATGAAGGCACTTCTGAAATTCAGAAGATAGTAATTTCAAGAGAACTGCTTCATATCCATTGATTCAGGCATTGGGTATTAATAGAAGCCGACTACTTAACAAGTGATTAATACAATTCCATCTGCCATTTGGAGAATTATTAGAAGTTAAATGGGATTAAGATTTTCCAATGCGGAAATATAAAACAACAAAGCACTCTACAGTAAAAATAATCTTAGAAACATGAACATATTTGTATGTATAAGCAATGTGCCTGACACAACGACCCGCATAAAATATAAGCCGGGTAATAAAGAAGTGGATTATACCGGGGTACAATGGATTATTAATCCATGGGATGAATTGGCACTTACAAGAGCCATTGAGTTAAAAGAGGCTAATCAGGCTGCAATTCAGAAAATAACTGTCATTACAGTAGGGAAAGCTGATGCAGAACCTACGCTGAGAAAAGCCCTGGCCATTGGCGCTGATGATGCAATAAGAGTTGATGTAGCTCCGGAAGACGCATATACTACAGCTGTTCAGCTGGCTGAAGTATTGAAGAGCGAAAAGGATGCATTGATTTTATCAGGTGTTGAATCAAGTGATTTCAATAGCTGGTCAGTTGGTGGAATGTTGGCTGAATTGCTTGATGCTCCTTCAGTATCGGCAGTAAGCTCACTAAATATAGAGGCCGGTAATGTTGTTGTTACCCGTGAAATTGAAGGTGGCAAGCAAACGATCACTACAACAATTCCATCAGTATTGATTGTTCAGAAAGGAATTGCCATTATACCTCGAATTCCTTCGATGCGAGGAATCATGACTGCAAGAACAAAACCATTAAAAGTTGTTCAGGGTATTGCATCTCAACCAATGGTCAAAGTTCTTGACTACCAGGCACCGGCTCAAAAGTCCTCATGCAGGATGATTGATCCCGAGAATATAGAAGAGCTTATTGATCTGCTTCACAGAGAAGCCAGGGTTATTTAAAGAGTGCGGGTGCATAGTGTATTTATAACATTAAATAAACAAGGAAATTATGTCAGTATTAGTATATATAGAACCCCGGGAAGGTAAATTCAAAAAGTATTCCTTTGAGTTAGTATCTTATGGACAGCGAGTTGCATCGGCATTAGACCAGTTGCTTCATATACTTGTAATAGGGAAGGTAGCCAGAGAGGAGTTAAACTCACTTGGACAGTATGGAGCAACAAACATCATAAATGTTTCAGAGGATATACCTTTTGATGATCAAGTATTTACAGGAATTATATCAAATTTTGCCAAACAAAAAGAGGCAAATGTTGTGGTCCTGGCACATAGTCTTACCGGCAGGGCAATTGCACCAAGGTTGGCCATCAGGTTAGGGGCAGGTTTGTCAACTGCAGTGAATGGGCTTCCGGCAAGTTACAAGCCATTTATAGTGAATAAAAAGGCTTTTTCAGGGAAGACCCTGGTACAACAGGAAATTACAACGGAAGTAAAGGTATTGACATTATCACAAAACACAGCAGGGATAACAGAGCATTCAGCATCGCCAGTAATTGAAGAAATAAATTCTGATGCAGTAGCCTCAGCAACCAAGGTAGTATCTACCGAGGTAATTACCGGAAAAGTATTGCTCAATGAAGCCGAGATAATAGTATCAGGAGGCCGTGGAATGAGAGGTCCTGAAAATTGGAAACCATTGGAGGAACTTGCGCAGATACTTGGTGCAGCAACGGCCTGTTCCCGACCGGTATCAGATGAAGGTTGGCGCCCTCATCATGAACATGTAGGGCAAACCGGAAAGGTAGTTGCTCCCTCACTATACTTTGCTTTGGGAATATCAGGTGCCATACAACATCTGGCAGGCATAAGCTCTTCAAAAGTTATAGTAGCAGTTAATAAAGATCCTGAGGCGCCTATTTTCTCAGCCGCCGACTATGGCATTGTTGGGGATCTCCAGTCAGTGCTTCCTAAAATGACTGAAGCATTCAGGAAATTTAAAGCTTCGTGATGTAACCGGCAATAACTTTTGGGTAGTGTTCATACTCAAGGAGGTGTATTTTTTCAGCGAGTGTTTCTGGTGTATCATCCTGTGAAACAGCGCATTTAATTTGGAACAACACCTCACCTTTATCGTACATTTCATCCACCAGATGCACAGTGATTCCTGATTCTGTATCGCCGTTTTCAATAACAGTTTCATGGACCTTTGCACCATACATACCTTTCCCTCCATAGAGAGGAAGAAGGGCCGGATGTATATTTAGAATCCTTCTGTTAAATACTTTAAGAATGTTTACTGGCATAAGCCATAAGAATCCGGCAAGGACAATAAGGTCAACCTTTCGGTTTATCAGGTCTTTTAAAATGGTATCCTCAGCATAAAATTTTTCGCGATCAAACAGAACCAATGGGATTTTTAATGCTGCAGCACGTTGTATAACATAGGCATTGGGGTTATTACAATAGATAGCCACAACTCTTATAGATTCTGATTTGGCAAAATGCTCACTGATATGTTGAGCATTAGAGCCATTACCTGAAGCAAAAACAGCTATTTTTTTCATTTTACCAATAGAAGATAATAGTTCTTCTTTCCCTTTTGAATAAGGATATATTTGTTGTTGAGCAAATGATTTCTTGTTACTAATATATCCTCTGACATTTTCTCTTTATTCAGTTGTATACCACCATCCTTAAGCATACGACGGGCTTCGCCCTTTGAGCCAAAAATTGTAGTTACATCAGCAACAAGATCAACAAGACTAACACCTTGATCAAGTAAGCTGGCGGATATTTCTGACTGAGGTACACCGTCAAATACTGAGAGCAATACGTCCTCCGTCAGATTTTTCAGCGTTTCAGTAGTCCCTTTGCCAAAAAGTATTTCGGAAGCTTCAATAGCAGCATTGAAATCATCAACAGAGTGAATACGGATTGTAAGATCCTTGGCAAGAGCCTTTTGCAGAGTTCTGAGATGAGGTGCCTGGTTATGTTCAGTCACCATTTCATTAATTTCTTCCCGTGTAAAAAGAGTAAAAATCCGGATATATTTTTCTGCGTCGGCGTCAGAGGTGTTTAACCAGAATTGGTAAAACTTGTAAGGTGATGTCTTTAATGGATCAAGCCAGATATTACCTGACTCTGTTTTCCCGAACTTCCCCCCATCAGCCTTGGTAATCAATGGGCAGGTGAGAGCATAGGCTTCACCCCCTGTTTTACGGCGTATAAGTTCAGTTCCGGTAGTAATGTTTCCCCATTGATCAGAACCACCCATTTGAAGTTTACAGTTATGATTCAGGTAGAGATGGAGGAAATCATAACCTTGAACCAGTTGGTAAGTGAACTCTGTAAACGACATGCCATCGCCTGTCTCCCCGGTGAGGCGCTTCTTCACAGAATCCTTGGCCATCATATAGTTGACAGTAATGTGCTTTCCGACATCACGGATAAACTGAAGGAAAGAAAATTCTTTCATCCAGTCGTAATTATTTACAGCAACTGCACAGTTGGGGTTTGCCTCATTAAAATCAAGAAGCCGCGCAATCTGTTTAGTAAGAGCATCCTGATTTTTACGGAGGGTTACCTCATCAAGAAGATTGCGTTCTTCTGATTTACCAGATGGATCGCCAATCATTCCGGTTGCACCACCAATAAGTACAAGAGGCTTGTGTCCACACAGTTGAAGATGTTTGAGCATCATAATTCCAACCAAATGCCCAATATGCAGGGAATCAGCTGTAGGATCAATACCTACATATGCTGATACCATTTCTTTCGATAACAACTCTTCTGTACCGGGCATTACGTCGTGAATCATTCCTCTCCAACGCAGTTCATCTATAAAATTCATACAAGGGCTGGTTTACAAGCAATTTATTTAGGAGTGCAAAGTTAGGTAATTATAAGTAATCATCACTCAGGTGATTGACGTATATGGTTATTGAGTAAATTTGTAGTATGATATTAGTTACAGGTGCAACGGGATTAGTAGGTTCATATCTCCTTTATTATCTGCTGAAAGATGGGCAGAAAGTGAGAGCATTATTACATAGTAAGAATAACCTGGACAGAACAAGAAGAATATTCAGCAGCCTTTCGGCTGATTCGGAGCAGTTGATACAACAGATAGAGTGGATTGAGGGTGATGTATTGGATTTAATGATTCTGCAGGAGGCGATGAAAGGAGTGGAGCAGGTTTATCATTGTGCTGCCATCGTTTCTTTTGAAGCTGCTGATAGAGAAAAGATGATGCAGGTAAATGTTGAGGGAACCTCCAATGTTGTAAACATGGCGCTGGAAGCAGGTGTTGCTAAACTATGCCATGTGAGTTCTATTGCTGCCCTTGGCAGAACGGATGACTCAAAAATTATAGATGAGAATTCTGAATGGAGAAATTCAAATGCAAATACTACATATGCTAAAAGTAAATACCAGTCGGAGAGAGAAGTGTGGCGGGCTAGCGCTGAGGGTTTACCGGTAATAATAGTAAATCCATCCATTATTTTTGGCTATGGACATCCTGATAAAGGAAGTACAAAAATCTTTAAAACCATACATAAAATGCCATATTTCTATGGTAAAGGCATAAATGGTTTTGTAGATGTTCAGGATGTTGTAAAAGCCATGATCGCGTTGATGAATAGCGATATCAGGAATGAAAGGTTTGTGGTATCGGGAGGCAATTACAGTTATAAAGAGATTTTTAGCTTTATTGCCAAAGGATTTAATAAACCTCAACCCAGAATAGAAATACCCGGAATTATTCTTGATACTGTTAGTTTATTCGAAACCATTAGGTCGAAATTCACCGGGAGCAAACCACTTATCACGAAAGAAACTGCAAGAACTTCAAAAAATGATTACTACTATTCCAGTGATAAACTAATCCAGGCTATAGGTTTCGAGTTTAAGCCTATGGAAGAGACCATTGAATCGTTGTGTAAAGCAATGGAATTAGAGTTTAGCAGCATGAATTAATTGTATAATAGCATATTAAAACAAAAGAAGACACCTATCAGATGTCTTCTTTTGTTAATATGTTGTTGCTATTATCTCAATGCCAAGGTTTTATAGTGTTCATATTTATCCATCACATTGAGGACAAACTGATGTGTTTCTTTGCCGCTGATTCTACCATATTTAACAACGGTATCATTATAATATTCAGGTTGTGATTTAGCAAGCAGGTAATATTCAACATTATCGTGCCAGATTGTAGGATCCTTACCATATTTATCAGTTAGTTTTATAGCATCAAGAATATGAGCAAGCCCAATATTGTAGGCAGCTAAAACAAACTTTTTACGTTCATTTTTATCGGGCACCAATTTACTTAAACGCCTGTCGAGGTAATTTAATAATTTAGTACCTGCAGCTATTTGTTCGTTTGCAGTTGATCCTTCGTGTGCTCCAAATTTATAAGCAGTTGAAGGCATAAGCTGCATCAGACCAAATGCTCCACGATGGGATGTAGCATCAGGTTGGAATTTTGATTCCTGATATATCAGAGCGGCTACAAGTCGCCAGTCCCAACCTATATTATTGCTCATTTCACGAATAATATTATCATAATCTGAAATTGAACTTTTTTTAACCGGACGGCCCAGAGCTATATTCACCCACCTTGGATTCTTGTAATATTTGGAGTTTAATCCGGCAAAGAGACGGGTTGATTTATTTTCTTCAATCCAGTTATTTGCCACTTCCAAAAGATTGACAGCACCTTTACGGACAACCCATGAAATGCCAATTTCAGGGCTTATTCTGGTATGTGCATCAATGTTTCTGTATGTTAACATCATTGCTTTAGCCGGGCGCTCAAACGAAATAGTGTAATCAACAGATCCTTCTGATACTTGTGCAATAAGCTCACTTAATGGGAGATTCTCTTCCGCAATGATTTTTGTATTATTTGAAGTAGCATGTTGAATATCACTAAGATAGATTTGTCCGTGCTTGTTTGCAGAAAGAGTTATCGTTTTATCTTTCAGTTCCTCAATTCCATCATTCAGGGAATTATTTGAATTGGATTTCAAACGGGAACCGGTTTCCTTGACTTGTTTCTTCTTTACTAATACCTGGTAATCATGATATAAGGGCGTAGTATAGACTATATCAAATCTGTCATCGTTAATAACCGGCAATTCCATTGCCACAATATCAACTCTGCGTTGCTGTAAATACTGAAGGGCTTTATTAACGTTTGGTTCTACTACAATTTCCAGATTTACGCCCAGATGCTCTGCAAATTTGTGCAGAAGATCATATTGGTAACCATGTGGTTCACCATCGAATTCAAAATAATTAAATGAATTATCATCAGTTAGAGCAACAAGAGTACCTCTACTCTGAATGTCTTTTAATAAGCCTCCCGTTTGTCCACTTTTTAAAAGAGGGCGGTCAGTTGAGAAAGAGCATGATTCAGGAATCAATAAAATAAAGAGAACGATAATACCAGAAGATAAATAGTTAATCAGCTTATAGTACATCAAATGAATTTTAGTTAACAAATAGACCCAGGGCAAGCTAAAATTAATCAAACCTGTGATCTTTAATTTCTAGTCTTATCCGCGACCTCAAAATAAATGGTCAATAATGAAACGGAAAAACACATCAATGATAAATGCATAAAGTTAAACACACAAAAAAATAATTTGTTTAATCTGCAATTATCCTCAAACAGACTGAGCGTGCAAAGATATGATATATATCGACTTAAGCGAGGAAATTAACAAAAATTAAGTATAAATACGTATGGTAGAACAATATTGGACCATGGAATCCAATTGATTAAGCAATGAAATTACTTATCCTTCAGCTTTGTCCAATGAACTGTTTTTCCTAATCCCATCCAGGCTGCACCAATATAGCCCCGAATCTTCAATTTGTCAGGGCCATCAAGTTGAATAAAGGAGTTATATGTTTTGCCACTGGAAGGGTTATAGATTGTTCCGCCATTCCATTCATTTTCAGAGGCATCGTATTTAAAATCATTTAGTAATTTAAGACCTATAAGTTTGCGGGTCCTGAGTTTTTCATCAGGATTGAGCCTATCAACTTTTTCCTTACCATCCGGGTATTTTGGTACCTTAAGCCAAATGATTTCACCATAATACTTACCATTGGAAGCTTTGTATATTTTCACATGTGAAGCATTATTAGGGGCTTCATCACTTATTGCTTCATAAGTGCCTATCAGTTGATCAGCTTTTGATTCCTTTTGGGCAAATGCATTCATGTTGAATGACAGGCATATGAGAACTAATACCAGAGTGATTGATTGTTTGACCATGGATATACTAATTAGGTGATTAGATATTCAAATTAATCAATTTTATTTTTCAATGAAATCGAAAGAGAGCAAAATAGATTGCACCTGTTTTAACAAATCAGCCTTATCCTTGTTTGGAGCATATACATATCCATCAAGAGCCAATACCAGATTATTTTTCCTGTCAACTAATGTATAGTTCACAAAAGGACCTCCCATGAAATCATTCTGGACTTCCCAAAGACCGCGTGTTTCAACTGCCAGCTCTTTCTTAAGTTCAAGAGTTCTGGTGATAGGAGGTATATCATTTTCAGCTACAATCATGAACGAACTGTCTGATGGTCCGGGAACATATAAATGAGTAAATTGGTTTCTAACAGATAATATCTTCCTGGGATTGAAAGCAACAGTATCAGTATAAGGATATGAATAAATAAGTATACCCTGACTTAATATATTTGCTTCACGGCGTAACCATACAAAATTGTCTTTATTAACTGCTACATAATAATCAGCAGGGATGTTCATGTTAAGATTGAATTTTGACCTTACTGTTTCAATGGCTTTTACATTCATTGATTTAGAATACAGTGTTTGGAGTCTTTCAATTTCAGCATTTTCGAATAAGTTGTAAATGTCCTTTTGCTTTAATAAAAAGGATTCCTTAAGCAATTCTATAGTAGGTGCAGTAATTTTAACCACCCTTTGAGGTGAGGCCCACACATTATATGCAAATTCAACGTTAGCTTTTTCAAGTGTACTATCAATTGAAATTGCAAATACATTTCTATGTGTTTCAAAAAGCCGATTAAATTCATCCAGGCTGATTTGAACTACATTATATAGTGGTTCAGGCTGGGGCAATCCCGGACGTGAGCTGCTGAAGTAAGCTATGATTGTGTCGCCTAATGAAGACTTCCATAGGTTGTTTTCTGCAACAACTATTATTTCTTTTGGACTGCCGGTTGAAGATGCTTTGGTTGATTTATCCATATTACAGGAGAATAAACCAACCATAGACACTAATACCAATGCAGTAGTGATGTAACTCCTGATACTTTGCATGATATTGAAATGAATAATATTGTAAATGCTAATCAGTAGCTTTATTATGAGACTACTGCAACTTTAATTTTCTGACCGGGTTTTAATGATTTTTCATTACGGATGTTGTTCAGTCTTTTTATTTCTTCAACAGAACAACCATTGTGCTTTTGAGCAATATTCCACAAAGTATCACCACGTTGAACGGTGTAATAAATAAATTGATTATTGCTCTTTTGCTTAACAGAAGCTTTATTATCAGCAAGGTTTTCCTCAGAACTTTCTATTTTCTCCTTCTTGCCAACGACTAATACCTGACCGGGATGGATAACCGAATTACGAAGGTTATTCCATGATTTAATATCATTTACCGTAACATTGTTAGCCAGTGCTATTTTGTTAAGAGTTTCACCTGATTTTACTTTATGGTGAAGATCTTCAGTAATGGTTATAGTTTTATCTTTCTTACCTGATGTGTCAACTTTTGCCAACTCTTCATTGGTCTTGGCAGTATCAGAAACCTGTTCGGCTTTCTGTACTGGTTTTGATACAGCAGCATATTCTTGTTCAACAACTCTTTCTGGCCGGACAATCAGTCTCTGACCTACTGCAAGTTTAGTGGATTTCAAACGATTCCACCTTTTGAGATCACTGACTGAGCAACGGTATTTATTGGAAATCAAGCCAAGGTTTTCTCCTCTCTTAACTCTATGATATTCGGCTTGAGTTACCGTTTTCATAGTTGAGACCAGTTGCTCCTGTTCGGTATTCTTTTGTGCTCTGAGAGCATAAAGCTGAGCTTCATTATTAACGAAAGCAGGAATATATTTCTTAGGAAGACGAATAGCATATGGCTTTCCGGGAACAGCAGGTATTACGCCCGACTTAAAAGAAGGATTCAGAAATTGCAAATCTTCTATAGGAACCTGTATATTCTCGGAAATTTGGTTAAAGGTCAAAAAATCCTTAACAGTTACGGTGTCAATCTCATAATGGTTTATATGGGGTGTTATTGGTCGTAGATTATGTTCAGCAGCATAACTCATAACATAAGTGACGCCAATGAATGCGGGCACGTAACCCCTTGTTTCCAATGGAAGAAATGGACGGATTTGCCAGAAGTCCATTTTCCCACCTGAACGTCGAATAGCTTTATTTACATTCCCGGCACCGGAGTTATAGGCAGCCAATACAAGTAACCAGTCTTTATACATTTTATAAAGATCATTCATGTGCTCACATGCAGCAACTGTTGAGCGAATGGGATCGCGACGGTCATCAACGAATGAAGTGACATTGAGATTATAAACTTTCCCTGTACCATACATGAATTGCCATAAACCTGTAGCACCCACTCTAGAGCGTGCTTCGGGATTTAGAGCTGACTCTACAATTGCCAAATATTTTAATTCAAGAGGCATGTTAAACTTATCAAGCTGTTCTTCAAACATAGGGAAGTAAATTTGAGCAAGTCCCATCACCTTTTGAGTAAGTCCCCTTTTCTTTACAGCATATAATTCAATATAGTCTTTTACGTATTGGTTGTATGTAAGAGGAATTGGTGTTGCAGCATCGAGTTCCCGTAAGCGTTGGTAGTAAACGGAGTCAGAGTAAACGGGTACAAAGCCCTGCGAAAAGCCAAAAGAATTCTCAAGTTCCTTATCAGAGGCACATCCGTATCCTTCAAAATATTTTAGGTTGGCCAGGCTATCAAGTGCAGCGGTAATGAAATCGTCTTTAATGAAATCAAAGTCTTGCGAAGCAGAATCTACTGCCATTTTTGCCTGGCCATAGGAAATATGGACTGATAACAACAGGAAAAGGCCCACTAAGGGTAAAAAGAGATTATTCTTCATTGGTAAAATTTCATTGGTTGCTACCCGGTTGCAACAGAGTTATTTGCAAAAATAACTTTTATTGGCAGTAAAGCTAATTTTTTTTAACAAATTTTGTAATTCTTTTAGAAAGAAAAAATCTTTAGAATGTCGGATAGATGATTGTGTTAAAACAAAGCAAGTAGAGGATTCATTGGAATCCTCTACATTTAATAATATCGTAATTAAGCTTTTATAGATCACGTAATGTAAACTTTACCGGCAGATTAAATTGTACACGTACTAATTTACCACCCCTGACTCCTGGTGTCCATTTGGGCATTCCTTTTACTGTGTTCATTACCTGTTCGTCCAATCCTCCACCTATACCCCTAAGGAGTCGTACGTCGGTGATTGAGCCATCACGTTCAACGACAAAAGTAATATGAACGGTTCCTTCAATATTGGCCTCCTTGGCCATTGTTGAGTATTTAACTCTTTCATACAGGTATCTGTATAGTTCTTCAATCCCGCCTGGGAACTGTGGAGCTATATCTGGAACAATGACCACTTCTTCTATATTTTTCTCCTCTTCTGGCTTGACAAGAGGAATATAAACCGGGGCCGGTAAATCAGGCAAATCATCAGCATTTATGCTATTGAGATCTTCAACATCCGTTTTGCTGTTATCAACTAAGTTAAGCATGGTTGGTGCTGCCGGTATTGGTATTGGCAGAGGCTTGTGCTGTTTTGTTATATCAACAATTATCTCCGGCTCAATGCGTTTAACTCTTTGAGTTATAACAACCTGTTCAACATCATAAGTTTTCCAGCCGAAAATGATAATCATCAATAAAAGAGAGATGATCAAACCAAAGTTTGAAAAGTAGGTTCTCTTGTTTTCGAGATCTGCTTTAGGTGATTTTTTTGCTTCCATGTCGATGGTTTTTTATGGTGGATTGACTGAATGAAGCTAAAGAACTGTATTGAATCGAATAGAATCTCTTTTCCTCTCTTGTATTGTAATTAAAGAACGTTAAAACAAAATAATTATTGCATCCTATATAATTATGTGCAATAATTATGCCATAGATAAAATAAAAAGAGGCTGTCTCAAAAGAGGCGGCCTCTTTTTTAATGTTAGTATTTTGAG